>JACQWN010000187.1 GCA_016209245.1 Bacteroidia bacterium | reverse complement strand
GCTCTTCCGATCTTACGTATTATCCCACCGAATTACGAATTTTTTAAGAACTTACGAAGTACGAACCTTTGATTTTTCGTAGTTCGTAAGTTCGTATCTCTTTCGTACTTCGGTGGGGTAATGCATTATTTTTAGACATAACCTAAACTGTAACATTTATTTATTACTACCTTTACAGCATAGAACCTTTGTACGGTGGATGCAGCATCTTAATCCCCAAACCGACCAGCATTATGAGCAGACAGACGATATTACGGTCTTTAGGATCACACTATAAGATGAATATATACATTTACAGCTATATCATTTTTATCGTAATGTTTCAGATTAGTTGTGTATATTCGCAAAATACCGGTTTGCATAAAAAGAACGGCTCCCACATGATGATATTTACAAGGGGAATAGAATTGAGTGATTTGATCAATAAGATATTGTCAGAGTAAAATGTACATTATATTTATTATTTTTGAACTTTAAAATATTCAGTAACATTATTAATCATCATATTTTATGACTGGAATCTCTTGGATGGACGCGTTTTTATTCGGGATAATCAGCGCGGTTTCACTACCTATTGGAGCTTTATTGTCCTTTATCTGGAAACCTAAAGCAAAAGTGCTTGCAGCTTTGATGGCTTTTGGCGGAGGCGCTCTTCTTGCGGCAGTAACAATTGATTTGGTGTCAGTATCCATTGAAAAGGGACATTTTATTGTTTTAGCTGGGGGAGCGGCATTAGGAGGCATATTCTTTTTTATTCTTAATCAAATAGTTAACAACAAAGGGGGCTTCCTTAGAAAAACCGGTACTTCCTTAATGCATTTGAAAAAGCTGCACCAAAGAAAGCTTAAAAACATTACGAAAAAAATAAGTAACGTGCCACTGTTCAATCACCTTCCTGCACAGGAAATACAGGCACTTATTCCATATATTATAAAAAGATATTACAAAACAGGAAAGTATTTATTGCATCATGACGATCCCGGCGACAGACTTATTATTCTGGAATCAGGGAAAGTTAAGCTCGTAGATGAGGACCAAAATAAAACAATAGATTTTGCAGATGAACTTATTCTGGGCGAAATTGAATTGCTTACAGGTAAAAAACATGATTATAGCGTTATTGCCACTACAGATGTTACCGCGTATATTATTTTAAAAACTGATTTCGACCGTCTTGTCGCTAATTCTCCTTTATTGGCATCTGAAGTACGCAATTTATCCGAAAACAAAATTCATTTATTGGAAAACAAACAAATAATTTCTTCCGAACAAGCAGAGGTATGGTTTTCAAAAGCTTTGGCGCATCTCGATGAAAAATCTCATTCAATTACTTCTACTGATATTAAAGAACATGCAAAGGGGCATTCAGGAGTAGGATTGATGATTTGGCTGGGGATTCTGCTTGATGGTATTCCGGAATCAATTGTTATCGGTTCTAATGTTTTATTGAATGCTACTTTGAGTTTATCATTGCTTGCAGGCCTGTTTTTATCTAATTTCCCCGAAGCATTATCCAGTTCTGTCGGACTTCGGGAGCAAAAATTTCCGGCAGGCAAAATTTTAATAATGTGGATATCCATTATGATTGTAACGGGTTTAGGAGCATTTGCCGGAAATACATTGTTTGAAAATGCTTCTCCAAATCTGTTTGCATTGGTTGATGGGCTTGCGGCAGGTGCGATGCTTACAATGATAGCTGAAACAATGCTTCCTGAAGCTTTTCATATTGGCGGCTCTGTTACCGGATTATCAACACTAGCAGGTTTTCTTGTAACTATACTTTGCAAATTCATTTAAAAACGGGGCCGGTTGTACTTTCTGCCTGCATTAAACAATTAATATCCTTATCTTTGTCGAAAAACCAATATCATGAAAAAACTATTTAAAATACCAATCCTAATCTGCGTCATTTGCGTAATCAGCTTAATCAGCGGTTCAGACAGTTTTTCCCAATCCTGGCAGGAACTCGATTCGAACCGGAATGCCTATATGGAACGCCAATCCTACGACACCGCCCTCATTTACGCCGAAAAAGCCCTGCAAGAAGCAAAAGAAACGGTTGGTGAAAACGATACCTTGTATGCCAATATGCTTACATGGATATTTGAAGTAAACTACTATGCCGGCAATTATGAAAAAGCAATTGAATATGGTGAAAAAGAAAAGGAAATAAGAAAACAACTTCTTGGCGAAAAAAACCTCACATATGCAAATTCCTTAGATAATCTGGGAGTATTATATGGTATAATGAGCAATTATTCAAAGGCAGAACTTCTAATGATTGAAGCAAAAAAAATTCGCAAAGAAATTCTTGGAAATATTCACTCCGATTATGCTGCTTCTTTACATAACATGTCTTCATTATATGAAGCAATGGGCAATTATTCCAAAGCTGAACAATTAATTATTGAGGCTAAAGAAATTGATAAAAATATACTTGGTAATAAACATCCCGTCTATGCAACTGACTTAAATAACTTGGCAGCATTATATAAAACTATAGGTAATTATTCTAAATCGGAACAATTATTTTTTGAGGTGAAAGATATTTGGAAAGAAGTTTTGGGAGATAAACACCCGTTGTATGCTACTTCCTTAAATAACCTTGCAGTATTATTTGAGGATATGGGCAATTATTCCAAAGCCGAGCCTTTGTATATTGAGGCAAAAAATATCAGAAAAGAAGTACTTGGTGAAAAACACCCTGATTATGCGATTTCTTTAAATAACCTGGCAGTATTATATCAAACTTTACACAATTATTCCAAAGCCGAGCCTTTGTATATTGAGTCAATGGAAATCAAAAAAGAAACTTTTGGCGAAAAACACCCCAATTATGCAATGTCTTTAAATAATCTGGCAGTATTATATTATAAAATGGGCAAGTACGCTGCAGCTGAGCCTTTATATTTGGAGGCGATGAAGATTCGTAAAGAAGTTCTGGGCGAAAAACACCCTGATTATGCACAATCCTTAAACAATCTCGCCGCATTATATCAGGCAATGGGCAATTCCGCCTCCTCCGAAAAGGATATGGCGGACAAGTACGCTGCTGCTGAGCTTTTGTATTTGGAGTCATTGAACATCCGTAAAGAAGTTCTAGGCGAAAAACACCCTGATTATGCTACTTCCTTAATTGACCTTGCAATATTATATAAAGAAACAAGCAATTATTCAAAAGCAGAGCAATTATTCATTAAAGGAATTGAAGTGATTTTGTATAACATTTTTCAAAATTTTTCTTTTTTGTCAGAAGATGAAAAAGAGTTATATTTTAAAACTTTGTCAGGTGATTTTGAAGAATTTTATTACTTTGCTTTAAAAAGGAAACTGGAAAATCCTGCAATAGTAAACTATGTTTATAATAATACCGTTATGAACAAAGGTTTGCTTTTAAAATCTTCAACGGCTATGCGAACAGCCATTCTAAGTAGTGGCGATACTTCATTAATCAACAAATACGAAACATGGATATCTCTTAAAACAGAAATTTCACAACTCTACTCCACAGAAATAAGCAAGCGAAAAAAAAATCCCGAAGAACTTGAACGGCAGGCAAATGCAATAGAAAAAGATTTAGTACGGGGTTCGCAGGTGTTCAGCGATTTTGAAAAAGTGCAAAATATTAACTGGGAAAGTGTAAAAAACAGTCTTAAACCAAGCGAAGCTGCTATTGAGTTTATTCGGTTTAAAAGCGGCAGTAAGCAGCGGCAGGAGGCAGTGGCAGGAGGCAGTCAACAGTCGGCAGTCGGCAGCCAAGACACTGTGGTTTACTGCGCCCTTATAATTACTCCACAAAACCAGCAGCCTGAAATGCTCCAGCTTTTTGACGAAAAGCAGATGTTGGAAATTCTAAATACTGCATCAGGCAACAATTACAACCAGGTGAACAGCATATACGGCACTAACGAGAAAATAAACGACGCGTTGTACAAACTTATCTGGCAACCGATAGAGAAGTATCTTGAAGGGGTAAAAACTGTTTATTACTCGCCTGATGGATTACTCCACAAAGTTTCTTTTGCAGCGCTGTGCAAAGGAAAAAACTTGTATCTGTGCGATAACTACAACCTGCAGCAAGTAAGCTCTACGGGCAAAGTAGCCATGCCGACCCGCAAGGTCATCTCTGCCGGTGGTACTACAGTCAATATAAGCGAACACCCTGAAACAAGCGACCTTGCGGGTCGGTTTACCACCTGCATCTTCGGGGGCATTGAATATTCCACCGACACCACCACCAATAAACTTTGGCCATACTTGTCAGGAACGCTCACAGAAGCGGAAGGAATAAAAAACAAATTCGAAAGCAGGAAGGTTCCTGTTGCTTTATACCCAGGCAAAAATGCTACTGAGGAATCCTTTAAGCAGCTTTTCGGCTCTAATCAGACGCTGTCAGTCCCGAATAATTCGGGAGCTGACAGGCCTTGTACAGACAGCCTGCGGCTGTCTCAGGATAATCGCACTCCAGCAATCCTCCATATCGCGACTCACGGTTTCTTCTATCCTGACCCTGAGGAAAAGCAACAGGAGCAGGAGCAGAAGCAGGAAGTATCCGAAACCATGCTCACTTTCAGGGGCGGCACGACAGGCTTCGGCCTATGGCAGTTCGTGAAAAATAAAAATCCATTAATGCGTTCAGGCCTTGTGCTTGCAGGCGCAAACAATGTCTGGAACCAGCGTTTCGTCGGTGAAAGCGAAGACGGTATACTCACCGCCCAGGAAGTGACCCAACTTGATATGCGCAAAACCCAGTTAGTAGTCCTCTCCGCCTGCGAAACCGGCCTCGGTGATATCCGCGGCAGCGAAGGTGTTTATGGCTTGCAGCGTGCATTCAAAATGGCAGGTGTAAAATATATTATCATGAGTCTGTGGCAGGTACCTGACAAAGAAACGAAAGAGTTCATGGTGACATTCTATACCAAATTATTAAAGCAAAAAGACGTGCGGAAAGCTTTTAATAAAACACAGGCGGAGATGAGGAAGAAATATGACCCGTATTATTGGGCAGCTTTTGTATTAATTGAATAAATAATAAATGTTTGAAAATAATCTTGACGATCATGACGCTCAATTGTCCTTGTGGACGAATTGAGGTCACCCGACCTTCGTTCGTCCGCAGGACAACGAAGCGTCATATCCCTTGTTCTTAAATCAAATCTTAAACAAATAAATGACCTTTTGACGATATTTTAAGTATAGTTAAAATAAATCTTATACAAGGGGATTTTATGATAATAGAAAAAAACTATCTTTGTATTTCATAATAAAATTTAGGCATTTTTCAAAATGCCTGAAAAGTAGTTGACAAATATAACAAATATCGTACTTTGTGGGACACCAATCCCATAAAAATCATTTTTTTTCTTTAGAAACAAGTTATATTGCTTATGCTGCCAGAGAAAGATCTTTTTTTTCTTTCTCTAAATTCAGCAACATTTCGAGCCAATCTTTTTCTTGTTTTATTCCGGTTAGTAATTCCATAGGCGTTTTTCCTTTTCTTTTACCTGCTTTGTATCTGCGATGATTATGATAAAACATTATTAAATTCAGTATTTCCTGGTTAATTCTGTTTCTTGATGTATTCAGAAAAGCTCTTACAATTGAGTTTATATTTTCCACAATAGCTGAAGTTTGTATGATTTTATCAAATTCAACAAACACTATTGTTTTAACTGACTCAAAATCATTGCCCAACATCATTCTAATCATTTCTAATTGTTTTTTTTCTTTGTTTGCAAAATATTTTCGTCTTTCAGACTTTTTGGCTTTAGTCGCATTTTTTTGATACTGCCATGCTAATGCAAATGCCTGTATAATGTAGTGAGGAATACCCTTGGTATAAAGTCTATTGATCACTTCCCTTGCTGTATCCAGATATTCAAGAAGATCATCTAAAAGATTATATATGGTATTAATATTTTTTTTAATTTTATTGATAGGCAAGCCTATCATGTAATCCAGGGCTATGCGTATATTTTCTTCGGCATTTTTTCTGTCACATGGATTACCATCTTTATCAAATACTTGCAGATTGTCTATTATGCAATGATAAAGGAATTTATATACCTCATAAAGCATTATCGTTTTATCGGCATTTGTTCTTGCTTCAAAATATGCTTCCATTCGTTTTTGTAATACATCTTCGGTTTTTGCCGATTCAAATATTTTCTCACAATGATATTCTTCTGCAATAGCAGCATAAGCTGAATTCTCAAGGCTATTGACCCATTTGCCCAGACGATGGGAAATGGCATGGAATGTATCGGGCTGCCTGTTAATTCCTGATAAAACTGAACCGGTAGCTGAACATATACCTTGTCCTTCATCGCTAACTACCAAAATAACCTTAATACCATTTTCTTTGAGTTTATTGAAATGATTTATCCAGTCTTCCGTTTTTCTTGATTCTGCCAATTCAATTCTTAATATAGCCGTACTTACCGGATCGACAGAGATTAAAATCGGTATTGAATGTGAGAACATTTCATCAGCTGCTAAATAGACATACAATATTGCATCATTGTCAACATTAAATGTATTTGGCAAATATTTCCCAATCTCGTTTAGCTTTTGACTGATTGTTCCTACAGAGTTATTCTTTAATCCCATCCTTTTCAATATATCTGATATTGCAGGGATACTGCATTTCCCCACCAGTCGTAACAATAGAGCATACTCCTTGGATTTTTCCCTCGATTCGATTATAATATTTTTTTTTGAGGGTATGCTTCCTACATAAAAATATTCCTCGACTGCTGTATTTAACTGTGTTTGAAGCATATAAACAAAGGTTCTCGATATCGCATATTTTTTTGCCATCTGTGTGATAATGCCCCATCTATTGCTTAGAAGTGCCATGAAGGCTATATAAAGCCTAATTTCTACGGTCAAGTCTCTTCTACGCAAAAATTTTATTCCTTTTTGTATAGGAGGCTGATAAAGGTTTAATTTTACCATACCAATTAAATTTTAATTACATTAACGTATTTAATAAATTGACAATATTAATTAAATTATTTATCTTTGCAAAATGAAAACAAAAAAAGGAAGATTCGTTAATATAACAGGAATTAATCCTAAAGAATTAAGTAAATGGATACATCAGGATAAATCAAGATGGGCTTCTATAAAATGTCAAGCATTAATTGCTTTAACAAATGGTGTTAGTGTTACTGAGGTCTGTAATGTTTTGAATGTTACAAGAGAAAGTATAAGACTATGGAGAGAGAGACTTAAAAAAGAAGGGCCGGAAGGTTTTATTGCTCATAAAAACAAAGGAAGAAAGTCATATTTGACTGAAGAAATTAAAAATGATTTACAAAATGTTGTTCTTATGCCTCCCAAAAAGTTAGAATATAATGAAAAATATTGGGATGGAAGGATTGTATGTCAATACTTGAAAAAAAAATGGAATATTAAAATATCTGTACGTACTGCCCAAAATTGGTTAATAAAAACAGGTATTAGAAAAGCTAAAAGAAAGAGATTAAAATAATGTGGAATAATCTGATTTTTTGTAAATTTGTAAACTGGTATTTGAAAAATGCCAAAATTTATAATAAAACATGAAAAAAGTTAAAGAACTAAATATTGGATATTCCGACTTCAAAAATGTAATTGAAAACGACAATTATTTTGTTGATAAAAGCCTTTTTATCGAAGAAGTCATTAAGTCTCAAAAGGCAGTTTTGCTTTTGCCGCGTCCCCGTCGTTTCGGCAAAACAATGAATTTATCCATGCTTAAATATTTCTTCGATAAGAACGAGCAAGGAAATGAGAATCTTTTTAAACATCTGAAAATTTCTCAAAGCGATGAGAATGTTAAAAAGCATCTGGGCAAATATCCTGTTATTTATATGAGCTTTAAAGATGCCATGGCAAATACTTGGGATGAAACACAGGCTTATTTGAAAAATGAGATTGCCGGAACTTATAATTCTCATTATTATCTTTATGAAAGTGATGCTTTACGTCCTCACGAAAAGACTAAATTTGAAAAAATACTTAACGAAGAGGCAAGTGTTGCTGAATTTGCTTCAGCCGTAAAGCAGTTGTGTGAATATCTTTACCGCTATCATAACGAAAATATAGTCATCTTAATTGACGAATACGATGCCCCGATACAATCCGGCTACAATAAGTACTATGATGAAGTGGTTTCATTTATGCGAAACCTGATGAGCGGCGCATTTAAGGATAATATCTTCTTGTTTAAAGGTGTAATAACCGGTATATTACGCGTTTCAAAAGAGAGTATTTTTTCGGGCTTAAACAATATCAGCGTTCATTCTATTTTAGAGGAAGAATTTTCTGACAGATTCGGTTTTACCGAAACGGAAGTTAAGCGAATTTTGAAAGATTTTAATGTTAAAACCGACTTTTCAGACATAAAATACTGGTACGACGGATATAAAATAGGAAATAGCACAAATATTTATAACCCTTGGTCTATATTAAACTATGTAGTAGGTAAAAATAAAGAATTCAATGTTTTTTGGGCAAACACAAGTTCCAATGAACTAATTAAACATGAAATTCAAAACAAAGACGCTGAATATTTCCGGCAAGAAATATTAAAACTTTTGAGCAATAAGATAATTGTAGAAGAATTAGAACCCAATTTTGTGTTTCCCGACTTAAAAAGACGAAAATCCTTATTATGGACTTTATTGACTTTAACCGGTTATCTTACGACTAAGAAAAAAATATCTTTGTACAATTATGAATTATGTATTCCTAATTACGAAATTAAAACCATTTTTCAAAAAGCAATTGTTGAATGGTTCGAAGCCGATCTGAAAGTTATTAAATCACGCCTCGAAATAACGACAAACTACCTGATAAACAATCTGCCTGATAAATTCGAACATGGGTTTCGTCAAATTATGGGTGATACCTTTAGCTACTACGACACGGAGAAAAATCCTGAATTTGCCTATCAGGCATATATGCTCGGATTATTGGCGATCATAGGCGATGATTATATCATAAAATCAAACCGCGAAAGCGGTGAGGGGAGGTACGATATAATGCTTATTCCGCACGATAAATCAAAATATGGTATTATTATGGAAATAAAGCAAATTGATAAGCAAAGCAGCAAGGAAACCAAGCAAAAATTTACCCAAAGAATAAACAGGACACTCGAAAAAGCCATGTCGCAAATTATCAAAAACAAATATTACAAAGAATTAATCGAAAATAAAATTAAAGAAAACAGAATAATTAAGTTACCGATAGTATTTGCAGGAAAAATTCCTTATGTAAAAAAATAACGCTTATGCAGGTAAAAACATAAAAAAAATCAATAATTGTGCATTACAAATGAATAATTAGTGCTATCTTTGTGCATTGTAAATGAATGACCATGGAAAAGGAGCATTTAAAGCAAATATTAATTGAGCAAAGAAACGATTTTTTAAAAAAGAAAAACGGGATTGAAAGGGAGAAGCTGGCAGAATCCGAAAAATATTTGAAACTTCCTCACGTATATGTCATTAGTGGAATACGTCGTTGCGGGAAATCAACATTAATGCGACAAATAGCGGCAAAATATTATCCCGGTAATAATTTCTTTTTTCTAAACTTCGAAGATGATCGGTTATTTAATTTTGATGTATCCCGTTTCAATAAAATTCTGGAACTTCAAATTGAATTATTCGGGAATAATTTTACATTTTTTATTGACGAAATTCAAAATGTCCCAAACTTTGAATTGTTTTTGCGACGATTAAGCGATAGGGGTTATAAGTTTATCATATCAGGATCTAATGCCGAATTGATGAGCGGAGAACTTGCTACTAAAATAACAGGAAGACATATAGAAACCGTTCTTCAGCCGTTTAATTTTAGAGAATATCTGAAATTTAATAATATTGAATTTACAATGCAGGATTTATACTTAACTGAAAAACGTGCAGAAATATCAGGTTTTTTCGAAAAATACTTTTCTGAAGGAGGAATGCCTGAATACCTTACATTTAAAATAGGTGAAATATTAGCAAGAATGTATGAAGATATATTAATAAAAGATATTGCTGTAAGAAACGGAATAACCAATATTGTACAATTAAGGGAATTAAGCAGGTACTTAATATCTAATTTTGGCAGGCGTTTTAGCTACAACTCGTTACAAAAAGCAACCGGACTTGGAAGTGTAAATACTGCAAAAAGTTATTGTTCTTACCTCGAACAAAGCTATTTGATTAATAATATCAACAAATTCGACCATTCATTAAAAAAACAACTGATGAACGACAAAAAAATCTATGTTGCCGACCATGCCATAATAAGAAATGTTTCAACACAGCTTACCAAGGATACAGGAAGGATTCTTGAAAACATAGTGGCCTGTGCGCTATTATCAGAAAATGACCTGTATTACTATTCAGGGAAAAAAGAATGTGATTTTGTTACAATAGACAAAAACAAAAACATTCAGTTATTTCAGGTTTGTGCCGATTTGAATAATGAAAACCAAAAAATAGAAACCGGTGGAATGGCTGAATGTATGGATTATTTTAATTTGGGTGAAGGCACTATTTTAACACATAGTCAGGAAGAAGAAATAGTTGACGAAGATAAAAAAATAAACATAATTCCAGTCTGGAAATGGCTCTTAACCAAAAATCAGATTGTATGAAACGAATAATTCTTTCACTAATAATTTTGTATTTTTTCATTTCTGTAAAAGCACAGGACTATCACAAAACCTGCCATGAGCGTAGTCGAAAGGTTGACAGTTTAAAACAGCTCCTCTTAACCCTGCCCCCGCTTGACTGCACAGAAGCCGATACAACAAGGATGCAACTATGCCTTGATATTGGAGATTTGTACGAATACTCTGTTCCCGATTCTGCTATTTGGTGGTACAACAGCATAGCCGACACCCTGTTCTCCGCTGAAAAAACCTGTGGTGAGCACAGCCGAACCATAAAACAATTTCCCCGCCGTGCAGCACTCAACGCCACAGCGCTGCGTTATCTCGGCATTGTGTATAAAGATCAGGGCGACTACCCCAAAGCCGCGGAATATTACGAAAAAAGCCTGAAAATTACAGAAGAATTGGGCGACAGAAAAGGAATTTCCAATTGCCTGAACAATCACGGTAGTGTGTATTATTATCAGGGCGACTACCCCAAAGCCGCGGAATATTACGAAAAAAGCATGAAAATTAAAGAAGAGTTGGGCGCTGTGGCAGATATGGCATCATACTATCCTTTACTTAGCGATAACTTCTCAATCCTCAGCGAAAAAGAAACAGAGCTATACCTTGACAAAACAAAAAGTATATTCAATCACCTCCATTCATTTAATATTAATTACTGCAAGCTAAACGACAGCATAGCTTCAGTCTGCTACAACAACGAGCTTGTACTTAAAGGACTTTTGCTTAAAAGTACACGTGCTATCCTGAATGTAGTGTATAAAAGTCCCGACTCGGAAGTAAAAGAGACCTATTTCTACCTTAAACAATTACGAAACAAGATTTCAGAAATGCAAGGTGCAGAGATAAAAGACAGGGAACAAAAAATGGCAGAATTAGAAAAACAGGCAAATGAGCAGGAACGAAAACTTGTAAGATTGTCATCGGAATTTGCAGACATACAAAACCTTTTCAATTACAAATGGCAGGATGTGCAAAGATCTCTTAAACCCGGTGAAGCTGCCATTGAGTTTGTCAGTTTTACGCAGGGGAAAAAGAATGATACAACGGTTTACGCAGCGCTGCTTATTACTCCCGAAAGCAAGCAACCCCAAACCATACGATTGTTCGAAGACCATGAACTACAAAAAATTATCGGCACATCCGGGAAAAATAATTATGATTATATCTCCAATGTCTATGGTGGCAATTCTGTAAAGACGCACGGTGTTTCGACTTCGCTCAACAACCACCGTGCGTCTCTGTACGATATCATCTGGCAACCGCTTGAACAGTATCTTGAAGGAATCACCACAGTTTATTATGCACCTGTTGGCGTTTTAAACAAAATCTCTTTTGCGGCGCTGGCAGATAACACAGGTAGCTTGCTTTGCGACCAGTACAATTTACAGCAGGTAAGCTCAACCGGAAAACTGCTCATGCCGACCCGCAAGGTCGGCATTACAGCCAATATAACTGAACCCCCTGAAACAAGTGACCTTGCGGGTCGGCTTCAAAATCTGACAGCAGGTATTTTTGGCGGAATTGACTATAATCCCGATACAGTCAAACTGGAATTGTGGAAATATCTACCAGGTACCCTTACAGAGGCAGAAAAAATAAAGAGCCAATTAAGCGATGGAAAAATTCCTGTCGCTTTATATACAGGCAAAAACGCTACGGAAGAATCCTTTAAGCAACTTTTTGGCTCTAATCAGACGCTGTCAGTCCCGAATAATTCGGGAGCTGACAGATCTTGTACAGACAGCCTGCGGCTGTCTCAGGATAATCGCACTCCGTCAATCCTCCATATCGCGACTCATGGCTTCTTTTATCCTGCCCCTGAAGAAAAACAGAAAAATGACACTGTACAACAGGAAATTTCAGAGACCATGCTTGCCTTCCGTGGCGGTACATCCGGCTTTGGCGTCTGGCATTTTGTCCGGAACAAAAATCCAATGCTCCGTTCAGGTCTTGTCTTTGCCGGGGCAAACAGGGTTTGGTCGGAAGAATGGGGCAGAACAAACAATGAAGGAGTATTAACAGCTCAGGAAGTATCACAACTAAATATGCAAAACACTTCTCTCGTTGTCCTTTCCGCCTGCGAAACCGGCCTTGGTGCTATCAAAGGCAGCGAAGGCGTTTATGGACTTCAGCGGGCTTTCAAAATGGCAGGCGTAAAGTATATAATAATGAGCCTGTGGCAGGTTCCCGATAAAGAGACTGAGGAATTTATGGTCACTTTCTATACCAAATTATTAAAGCAAAAAGATGTAAGGAAAGCATTCAACGAAACGCAGGCAGAGATGCGGAAAAAGTACGAACCGTATTATTGGATGCGGAAAAAGTACGAACCGTATTATTGGGCGGCATTTGTATTAATTGAATAAATAATAAATGATTGAAAATAATCTTGACGATCATGACGCTCAATTGTCCTTGTGGACGAATTGAGGTCACCCGACCTTCGTTCGTCCGCAGGACAACGAAGCGTCATATCCCTTGTTCTTAAATCAAATCTTAAACAAATAAATAACTTTTTGACGCCATATTTTAAGTATAGTTAAAATAAAATATTATATTTGCGAATAATTTAATTATAGTTAAACGACATGGAGCAAACAAATATCAAACAAAGAAGCATATACTTGAATTATATCAGCAGGCATTTTGGTAATAATATTATCAAAGTGCTGGTTGGACACAGGCGTTCAGGAAAAAGCTATATTTAATGTGGGCAAAATGACATCAATCCCGTCTGTTATCAAGTATTATAAAAGCAAAAACAGGAAAGCGGATTATTCAACTATCTCAAGCTATATTTCTTATCTTGATGAAGCGTTTATTTTGCATCAGGCATCAAGATATTCATTAAAAACAAAAGAGCTTTTGTCGGGTGAAAAAAAATACTTTCTGAACGACTTAGCATAATTTGTTTTTCAAAAAATATTTATGAGCGGAAAAATCATTTTCATCAGCAGCATTGATACGGATACCGGTAAGACCATATTTACAAGTCTATTAGGAAGGTATCTGAAAAAAAAAGGTTATTCTGTAATCACGCAGAAAATTATTCAGA
Organism: Bacteroidia bacterium; assembly: GCA_016209245.1. Classification (GTDB taxonomy): domain Bacteria; phylum Bacteroidota; class Bacteroidia; order Bacteroidales; family BM523; genus JACQWN01. The sequence goes on along the minus strand of JACQWN010000187.1, from coordinate 5,083 downwards.
CAGGGTGCGAAAATTTTTCCGAAGATATTAAATTTCATCGAAAAATAATGAACGAGCAGCTTAATCATTTTGATTTGAAGGGCTTGACCTGTCCTTATATTTTCAAATATCCGGCATCGCCTCATCTGGCTGCTATGCTGGAAGGCAAAACCATTGACCTGAACTTCATATCATATACAACAGAAAGACTGGCGGTTCTCTTTAATTATGTACTTGTTGAAGGAGCCGGCGGCTTGTATGTCCCTCTTACAAACGATGTTTGCCTTATTGATTATATTCAGGAGAAAAAATATCCCGTGGTTCTGGTTACATCATCAAAGCTTGGCAGTATCAACCATACACTTTTAAGTATTGAGCTGGCATGGCGCAGGGGAATAAATGTGAGCGCATTAGTATATAACAATTATCCTATAACTGATGAAGTAATTTTTAATGACTCTATTAAAGTATTCAGAAAATATATGAACAAATATTTTCCAGCTTCCGGAATAGTAAATTTACCTGTAACCGATTTTTCAGAAAATACTGAAGAGGTCGAATTGTACCTCAGCACTTGCCTAAAAAAAATTTTTGTAACTATTTAGGTATTGACGTTATTATCCCATCGAAGTACGAAAAAAATACGAATTTACGAATTACGAAGTGATACGCTGATTGGCAGATTCGTAATTCGTAAGTTCGTAACAAATTCGTACTTCGGTGAAATAATCTATGATAAAAATACTGACCTAACCTGTATTATTCACAAATCAGGTTAGAATATATTTCAATAGCCCCGTCCTTTAGGGCGGGGTTGAGGAAAAATGTCGTTGGCCTCTCCCCTGAGAAATTTGGAAAAGTTTTTAAAACTTTTCCAAATTTCTCAGGGAAAGAGGGCGGAGATACGTTTTCAATTTTTTACCCCGCCTTAAAAGACGGGGCTACTGATATATATATTTTAAAAAAATTCATGAATTATTCAGGCTAAATAGTAACAAATTTTTTAAATATTTAGTTGGTTCAAAAATATTGGCGTACTTTTGTGGTATCTGACTTTTTAGAATGAACTCAAATATTTTTATTATTATTTTTCTTATCTGTGTTTTTCAGATTAAAGCACAGGACATCCATTATTCCCAATACGACTGCTCTCCGTTAAATCTGAATCCTGCATTATGCGGTGATATTGACTGCGATTTCCGGCTTGCGGGCAACGAACGCACACAATGGCGTTCAATTACCGTTCCATATCAGACATTTTCCGGCTCATTCGATGCCCGCATAAACAACCGTTTTATCCGAAACAATTTACTTGGTGCTGGCTTACAATTTAATTCCGATAAAGCAGGCGACTCCGATTTCGGCACATCGCAGCTCCATTTGGTCTTTGCTTCACATCAGGCATTTCTCAATAACAACAAGCTAACACTTTCCGCCGGTATTGATGTCGCATACAACAGAAATACTATAAATTATAATAATCTGAATTTCGGCTCTCAATATAATGGAAACAGATTCGATTCCAGTCTTCCGTATGATGAAACATTTTCTGAAGATAATTTCTCATATTTCGATTTTGCAATGGGTGTTCACTTAAAATATATGCTGAAACAATCAATGCCCGTTGAAGCCGGTTTTGCCTATACTCATATAAACAAGCCGCAAAAATCGTTTTTCAGCGATAATCTCGTAGAGCTTGACCGTAAATTCAATTTCTATGGAAGCACTAGAATTAATACAAAAAAAAATATTTCATTTCTCCCCGGTTTTCTTATAATGAATCAAGGGCGATATAAAGAGATTGATTTAGGCGGATTAATCCGCTTCCGGTTAAGCAATCCTGCTTTTCGTGCTTTATATGCCGGCGGATGGATACGGCTTAAAGATGCAGGAATTATTAAGCTCGGGCTCGCTTATAAAAATTATAATATTGGTATCAGCTATGATATAAATACTTCCGATCTGAAAATTGCCAGCAATGGTTATGGTGGATTAGAAATATCCGTGTCAGGCGTTTTTTGCCTTGCCCGGAAAATTATAATTCCCAATACTAAAATATGTCCGGATTTTATTTAATCTAATTTATGAATAATACAAATTATTACTTAATATATGAAAACCATCAGAACCATCTGCAGAATAATTGTAGGATTAATATTTACCTTCTCCGGCTTTGTAAAGGTTATTGACCCATTAGGCACAACATATAAATTCGACGATTATTTCAGAGACAGCTTTGCCACACCAGAACTGCTTGTTCTTTCATTTCCGTTCGCAATTATAATGTGCGCTTTGGAGCTTATATTGGGGCTGTCATTATTACTTAATCTTAAACCCCGCATCAGTTCATGGCTTGCCCTTGTTTTTATGCTGTTTTTTACTCCGCTGACACTATATATTGCATTGGTTCCACACATGAAAAGCTGGTTCCCTCAAACTTTTGATGCAGTAAAAGAGTTGCACGATTGCGGTTGCTTCGGCGATGCGTTTGTTATGACTAACTGGCAAACTTTTTATAAAAATCTTATTATCATTATCCCTGTTATTATTCTTTTTATTACAAGAAAAAAAACGCAGACCTGGTTGACCAAAGGTCCTGAATACTGCATGCTTGGAATTCTTGTTCTGCTTTCGCTGGGATTAGAATATTATAATTATCAGCATTTACCTGTCTTTGATTTCCGGCCTTATCATATAGGCGCAAGTATTCCTGGGGGAATGATTATTCCTGAAGAACAAAAAAATAATGTTGATGTTTATGAAGTTGTATGTTATTACAAAAATACAGAAACGGGCGAACGGAAAGCTTTTACTTTAAAAAACCTGCCTTCAAAACCATGGATATGGAAATCAACGGAAAATAAGCTTGTTCATCGCGGTTATCAGCCGCCGATTCATGATTTTAGTATTGCATCGGATGCGGAAGGTGATATTACTCAAATGGTTTTAAATGATACAAATTACAGCTTTCTGTTTATCGCTTACGATTTGCGTAAATCCAACCTCGACGGCTTCGCTCAGGCATATAATATAGCTGAATTTGCCGATAAATATAATTATAAATTCTATTGCATGACCGCGTCTGTAGCTGAAGATATTCAATATTTGAAAGATACACTAATTAAAATAAAAAAAATAAATTTAAAACCACCGCAATCAAAAACAATTTACGAAAAGGTACATCTTTATGAAAAAGAAGGGCAGGTAATTGAGCTTCCTGCCGACAGCCTTCCTCCTGCGAATGAGAGTTGGAATTTTGTGGGGGAGGATAGTACCGCAGTTGAATCTGACATAACAGACGACGGTTTTGCAATAAAATTTTATAAAACCGACGATACAACTTTGAAAACCATTATACGCGCTAACCCCGGTTTAGTTCTTCTGAAAAAAGGCGTTATTATTAATCACTGGCATTATAATGATTTTCCTGAGATTGATGAATTGGAGATTTCTCTCAAAAAGGTATATTAACCGGTTTGATTTCAAGAATATCCTTTGAAAGCCGGATAATTTTAAAAAATTTTAATTGGTTATCTTTTGATTCAATAATAATATATGGTTCTTTTCTGATTTTTTTCCATTTCCATTTTGCAACATCCAAAGGTTTGCAATCGGTAAAGCTGCATTTGTTCACCGCCCTGATATTTTCATATCTTCCAAACCGCCTGAACCGGATCCCTTCATTTGAAGGAAATTCCCCTTCCTTATAGTAGCTTTTTGGCCGGTATATAATTGTGTTATTATATAAATCGTGTTCCGCCTTAATCCAGAAATTGTAAATATAGTGCTTGTTCGCGGTTGAATCATGCTTAAAGCAAAAAACAAATAATATAAATACGGTAATAATTAAATTTGGCATCCGGTTATTTATTGTTCTTTAACGGACAATCAAGGAATGTAGACGGAATGTAGAGACGGAATGTAGAGACGCCCAAATTGGACGTCTCTACATTCCGTCTACATTCCGTCTACATTCCGTCTACATTCCGTTACATCTTTATTATTTTTGTTCTTCCAAAAATCGAATCACTCGTTCTTATCTCGATTATATACATTCCTTTTGTTAGTCTGCCTGAATCTACTATTATATTATTACTTCTTAATGTATATGACACATTTATCAAATTACCAATCAAATCATAGGCATACAGCTCGCAATCATCTGTTCTGATATCATTTGGCAATACAATTGTCAGATTTTCTGTTGTCGGGTTTGGAATAACTCTTAATTGAGCCGGTATTCCCTGTTCATGTTTCATATTATACTATGCACGGGTTAAATTTCCGCAAATATAGAAATATGACGTTTCGTTGTCCTGAGGACGAACGAAAGTGAGGCGACCTCAATTCGTCTGTAAGACAATTGAGCGTCATGTATTTTAAAATGCGGAAATTTACACCGCGCATAGTATAATCAGGATAATGCAGGAACGCATTAATAGTAGTATTTGGGCGTTTCTCCGAAAAAGTTAATATATGTTTCCATATCTTCGCCGAAGGATTCAACACGATGGTTGCCGGCGATTTTGTAAGTACAATGCTCACCGACGATTTCTGAAAACAGAATATTTGAAATCTTCCTGTTCTCATCTACCATTAATATTTTTGCCAGGTTCCGGCTGACATCTTCAGCCGCAAGATTAGTATGACATATAGGGCAAAAAACTTCAAGATGTTCACCTTTGGCAAGCTGAAAATCCTGATGAGTGGCTACACTGTAATCACCGAGCTTGGGGCTAAGCAATACTAAACCGCCTGTATCATTTGGACGTTTAACAGTAAGAATTATTTTATCGCCTACCCGAAGATGTCCTTTACAGGCAGGACACAGATAATTTTTATTTATTGCCTGCATTTTATATATATTTAATTATGCAAATATAATATAAATATTATAAAAGTCAAATTAATATAAAAATCCAAAAAGCCATAAAAGTAAAAGCAAATTTTGAATAATTACCGCATAGTGCATTTTGCTACTCACGGCTTTGTCAATAGCCAAAAGCCCGAGCTTTCAGGAATTTTGCTTGCTCAGACAACAGAACTGCAAAACAACATTAAAGCTGATTAATGAAGGGCAATTTTCAGCTCCTTTTTACTGGTC
>JACQWN010000186.1 GCA_016209245.1 Bacteroidia bacterium | reverse complement strand
GAATCTGCAAGATATATATTTATCCCGTTTTTTGTCCAGTAGTTTTCTGTACTACCAGATGAAACGTCAACCCAATCGGTACCATTATAAAAGTAATATACTTTTTGGTCTGTATCGAAGACTAATAGACCGGTAGCAGGATTTATTACTGCATTTCTTTGTGCAGTTGTTAATCTTGGAAGTAAAACTCCTTTATTTGTTGATTTTACATCCAGCATAGCCGAAGAATGAGCCTGGTATCCGTCATCATCGGTAATGGCAATATTTTGACTATTAGTCGTTATTTTTGCGAATAATATAAAAATTATTACACAAAAAATTGGGATTATTATTTTCATGGCTCAAATTATATTGTTTATAATATACAAAAATAACTATTTCATTTCTGATTTGCAAATAAATTATGTATCATCTTGAAATCCGTTGAGGTCAGTTGTTCTAAAAATGTAATATTATTTCTTTATAAAATTCTGAACTAATAGAATATGTATAGTAACACTGACGGCAATCAGAATTAAAATTATTCTGACAAATAAAATTTGAACTATGAAAAAAGAAAATCCTATAGTGAACCATAAGAATGAAATAGAAAACACTTTAACTTTTACAGGTATGCCTTTTCCTTCACGGTAATTCTGAATATAATTGCCCAGCCATCTGATATTTATCAGCCAGATATAAAATTTTCTCGAGCTTCTGACGTAACACATAGCAGCGAGTAAAAGAAACGGTGTAGTTGGCAACAGAGGTAAAAAAATTCCAAGAACACCAAGTCCTGCAAAAAAAGTTCCAAACACGATTAGTGCTTGTTTTCGCAAATGGTTAGCACTTTGTTTTTTATTATTCATTTTTTTAATTTTGTCACCGGTTGGGGTTATAGCTCAGTTGGCTAGAGCGTTTGAATCGCACTCAAAAGGTCAGGGGTTCGATTCCCCTTAGCTCCACCCCTTTGGTATTAAATCAAAATTTTACCATTTAATATAACAGACTCGATAAGGTTGCTACCAAAAGTATATGGCATAAATGAATATGTTGGAATTTGTTTAGTGATAAAGACATTTGCAATTTTTCCTTTGGCGATACTGCCGACTATATGGCTAATGCCCATTGCATAGGCAGAATTAATAGTAACGGCATTGATTACTTCTTCGGGGAGCATTTTCAAATTAATACATGCGAGAGACATGATAAATTTCATATTTCCTGAGGGTGAAGAACCGGGATTATAATCGGAAGCCAAAGCAATGGGTAAACCGGCTTCAAGCATCTTCCTTGCCGGGGGTTGTTTCATGCCAAGGAAAAAAGCTGCACCGGGCAGCAATGTGGGCATTGTATTTGAATTTAATAGGGCTTCGATTTCATCAATGCCGGTAAATTCAAGATGGTCAACCGACAAAGCGTTATGCTTGACCCCGATTTGAATTCCGCCTGAATAATCAAGTTCGTTAGCATGAATTTTAGGGCGGAGTCCGTATTTTGAAGCTGCATCAAGGAGCTTATCAGTGTCTTGGACAGTAAAAAATCCGCGGTCACAAAAAACATCAATATAGTCGGCTAATTGTTCTGAAGCAACTGCCGGAATCATTTCATTGATAATAATATTAACATATTCTTCCCTTTTATCTTTATATTGGGCAGGAATAGCATGAGCGCCAAGAAAAGTAGCTTTAACAACCAGAGGACAATTCTCTTTAATCCGGCGGATTACACGAAGCATCTTTAATTCATCAGTAGTATTAAGCCCGTAACCGCTTTTAATTTCGACAGCACCCGTTCCTAACCGTATAATTTCGTTGATTCGCACAATTGATTGCGCATATAAATCATCTTCCGAAGTATTATGCAACAGCTTGGCTGAATTCAGAATGCCACCTCCGCGTCTGGCAATTTCTTCATAGGATAGCCCTTTAATTTTGTCAATATATTCAATCTCGCGGCTTCCTGCATAGACAATATGGGTATGAGAATCGCAAAATGACGGGAAAATCATTTTCCCTGAGGCATCAATTACTTTACCGGAATATTCAGGACAATCTTTCATTTCACCGAAATCGGAAATTTTCTCATTCTCTATCAGCAAAAAGGCATTCTCAATTGTTTCAAGGAAGGACATTTCTTTTCCTTTTATTAATAAACGCGGAATTTGTTCAACTTTTATAAGTTCTTTAATATTTTTTATTAGTATTTTCATTTAAAAATATAATCATATTGAAGAGGTATTAAAAAATTTTCGACAGAATCAATTACGCCATATTTATTATCGCGTATAACAATGTAATGTTCTCCCTTAAGGAAATAATTAGTAAAGGGGATAATTGTGTCCTGATGTATAGCATCTTGTGCATGAATTTGGCTGTTCCAAAAAACGACAAGTAATGCCAGCAAAAAAACATAATGAATTTTATTCATATTTATTTTTATAATAATTTTAGCAAATATAAGCAATTTATTCTAAAAAATAATGATTAAATTTTAAATTCAGAACCCTTTACTTTTCGTATAATAAAAAAGCTGCCCTGATTTAAAGACAGCTTTCTTTATTATTTATATTGCCGGTTATTGAACTACAATCTTCTCAACCTTTACGAATTCAGGCGATGTTACCTTCAGGAAGTATATCCCTTTTGGTAAGGAGCTTACGTCGAAATCTTTACGGAAGCCATAGTCAGTACCGATAATGTCTCTGACAACTGCTTTCCCTGTCAAATCAAGTAACTCGGTGTTCACGTCTTCCGTAATGTTTTCCATCAGGATGGTGAATAACCCTTTGTTCGGATTCGGATAAATCAACATAGCTACAGCATGATTGTTTTCAGCGATACCTTCGCAGTGGTCAATGAATATTGTAACCGTAGCACTATCGGCAGCACATATACCATTCTCCACAATATATGTGAAGTGATAATATTGTCCCCATTCAGCGCTATTGCAATCAACGATACTCCCGGTTAAAACACCACTTGAATCATCATCCAACCATGTACCATCCGGTTCATAACCTGTTAAGTAGTCAAACAGGTCAATGGTTGGTGTCATATCTTCGCATATTGAATCATTACCTCCGGTTCCGGCATTTGGAGGCGGAACAACAGTCAAATCTGTAATTAATATACTGTCGCAGTTAGCAACTGCAAATAAAGTATCATAATAAATACCGGATAAATACTGCCATCCGTTACCCACCCAGATGCTATCACCTTCACAGATACTTATATCTATATAATTGACAATGGTGTCGGTAACAATAAGTTCAGTTGTGACAATGCTGTCACAACCTCCGGTATTATAATAATCATTATAAATTCCTGACGTTGTTTGCCATACTCCACCGAGATATATACTGTCGCCGGTGCATATCTGTATAGGGTCATTGACAAAGTAAACCGGATGGATAATAAGTTCGGTATAAACAATACTATCGCAACCGGCAGCTGTCATGTATTGTTCTTCATAAATACCGGGCAGGCTGTACCATATTCCGCCGATTTCAATGCTGTCGCCTTCGCACACTTCAGCTACGCTCAGTGTGCTATAGGATGGATAGACAATCAGTTCGGTCTCGACGATGCTGTCGCAGCCGCTTTCTGACAAGAGGTAGTCGGTATAGATTCCTGCTTGGGTCTGCCATGCTCCTGCAAGGTAAATGCTGTCGTCTTCGCAAATTGAGGCAGAGGTTGAGGCAAAGGATGAGGAGAATACAGTAAGTATTGTTTCAATAATGCTATCGCATCCATTCACAGTTTGTAACGTATCATAATAACTGCCTCCTGCGGTCTGCCAACTGCCGCTCAAGAAAATGCTGTCGCCTTCGCAAATTGAGGCAGAGGTTGAGGCTAAGGATGAGGAGAATACAGTAAGTATTGTTTCAATAATGCTATCGCATCCATTCACAGTTTGTAACGTATCATAATAACTGCCTCCTGCGGTCTGCCAACTGCCGCTCAAGAAAATGCTGTCGCCATCGCAAATTGCTGCAACTGCTGTTTCATTGTAAACAGGATTGACTGTTAAAGTAAGAGAAACAACAGAGTCGCAACCGTTTACTGCAGTGAATGTTTCATTGTAAACTCCTGCTATAGTCAAGGTCTGTGTTCCGAATATATATGTTTCACCATCGCAAATTGAAACCGAAGAAGTCCCGGTTATTTCAGGTGGTTCGTAAATTACTACACTGCTTATATCACTACATCCGCTAGCATCAGTTACTGTCAATGTATAAGTACCACTGGCAACACTTCCTGTTCCAAAACTTGTAATACCATTTGACCATTGATAATTGTAAGGTGGAGTCCCACCGGTTACATCTACCCAAGCATATCCATTGGAATCGCTATAGCATGTTACATCGCTTTTATACATTGTGATTAATATGTCAGACGGTTCATTAATAGTAACGGAATCTGTTGCCACACAATTATTCATATCATTTACGGTTACATAATATGTACCTGCAAAGAGTGAATTTATATCTTCTGTCGTTTTAGTAGTTGACCACAGATATGTATAAGGAGTCATGCCTCCACTAACTATTAAATCAGCAGAACCAGTATTTCCGCCAAAACATGCTACATCGTTTCCAATAATAACAGTACTCAGTGAAATTACATTAAGTGTTAATTCATAAATGCTATCGCAACCTTCAGTAGTAACACCATTATCGTAATACATACCACCGGTTGTATAATTGTTACCGTGCCAGTTATAAATATCTCCGCTGCAGATAGCGGTAGTTTCTGCGTAATAATAAACGGGGTTTACGGTTAACATCTGGCTGATATAAGTTGCGCCGTCCCAAAATCCGCCACCACCACTGCTGTATCCGCCATAAGAGTAAACAGAAGAATATTCAAACCGTGAAGCATAAAAATATGAGCCAGCAGGTAAATTCAAATCTGCCATATATTCATCATTATTTCCAAAATCAACGTTATAAGTAGCAGGGACCCAGTTAGTCCAAGTTGTCGGATCAGTATCTGCATTATTATAACCTATCCACGCTGTGATACCAGCTCCTTGCCCGGCAGCATCAGTTACTCCTGCTTCATAAACCTGTGCATAAACAGTATAAGCTGTTTCATTACATATTGCTGATGATGTTGGCCATTGAAGATTACACCAACCAACATTGTTTATTTGCGTAGTAGCACCCGGTGAGCGTGTTGGAGCATACCATTCCCATGACGAATTGACAGCAGCGACATAAACATAATAAGTTGTATTTGGTGTTAAGCCGGTAAAGTTCCAACTTGACAATGGAGCGTAACCCCCAAGTCCTCCAGTCCAAGTAGTAAATGTTGAATCAGTTGAAATCATTATATAATAATAATACGCACATTCTGATTCAGCCCAGTTAGCGGTTCCGGTTGTTGAGCCCGTCGTGGTAAAAGTAACCCAAGCCGGTGCAGGAGGTATTAAAATTACCGTTACAATCGCTGATTCAGTATCTGCACAGCCGTTTCCGTCTGTTACTGTTACTGTATAAGTATTGGCAACAGTAACATCAATGGCTGCTGTGGTTTCTGTTGTACTCCATTCATATGATACTCCACCGGAAGCTGTCAATGTTGTTGTTTCACCTGAACATATTGTTGTGGTTCCGCTTATGGCTGCCGTCGGTAATGCATTGACTGTTAAAGTAAGAGAAACAACAGAGTCGCAACCGTTTACTGCAGTGAATGTTTCATTGTAAACTCCTGCTACAGTCAAGGTCTGTGTTCCGAATGTATATGTTTCACCATCACAGATTGTTGCTGCATCGGTTGAAGTAATAGCTGCAGGTTCGGTAATGGTTGCAGATGTTGTCGTAGTGCAATTGTTTGCATCTGTTACAGTTACACCATATATTCCTTCCGTTAAACTCATTAAAGTATCGTTAATATTATATGTATAAGGAGATATTCCGCCAGAGGCAGTAAATATTACCTGACCATTGTTACCACCATTGCAACTGACATTTGTTTGAGAGGATATACTTGCTGTTAATACTGCAGGTTCAGTAATGATTGTAGATGTTGTAGCTGTACAAGTGTTTCCATCGGTAACGGTTATAAAATAATTTCCAGCTGTTAAATTTATTAAAGTATCATTAGGAGTGAATATATAAGGAGCCGTTCCGCCTGATGCTGTAAATATTACCTGTCCATTGTTGCCTCCATTACAACTGACATTTGTTTGTGCTATAATGTTTGCTGTCGGTAATGAATTTACTGTTACCAAAACAGCATCGGTATTTGTACATCCGTTACCGTCTGTTCCTGTTACTGTATAGGTTGTTGTTGCAACCGGTGTAAAGGCGGCTCCGTTTGTTACACCATTATCCCACGCGTAAGAAACTGCTCCGCTGCCTGATAAGGTTACGGATGTTCCGCTACAAACTATCTGGTCGGGTCCTGCGCCGACTACTGGCGGTATATCACAATTTAATATTCTTGCTATACGGTTCCTGCCTGTGCCATTATAGGAACTGAAGTCACCTCCGATAATTATTTTCCCATCGTTTTGTATAGAGGTTGTCCGGACAGAACCGTTTGCTCCCGTTCCCGGGTTAAAAGTTCCATCAAGAGTTCCATCGGCATTGAGACGGGCAATGCGGTTTATTGCTGTTCCATCATAGGAAGTGAAGTCACCCCCGATAATTATTTTCACATCGCTTTGTATAGCGATTGTCCAAACAAAATTGTTTGCTCCCGTACCAAGTGTAAAAGTTCCGTCAAGGGTGCCATCGTTATTCAGACGGGCAATGTAATTTATTGCTGTTCCATTATAGGAAGTGAAATAACCTCCGATGATTATTTTCCCATCGCTTTGTACGGCGGTTGTATTGACATTATTGTTTGCTCCCGTTCCCGGGTTAAAAGTTCCGTCAGAGGTTCCATTGGTATTGATGCGTGCAATGCAGTTTCTTGCTGTTCCATTATAGGAGTTCCGTCAAGGGTTCCATCGGTATTGAGGCGGGCAATGTAATTTCTTGCTGTTCCATTATAGGAAGTGAAATTACCTCCGATAATAATTTTCCCATCGCTTTGTATGGCGGTTGTATAGACATCATTATCTGCTCCCGTTCCCGGGTTAAAAGTTCCGTCAAGGGTTCCGTCTGCATTCAGGCGAGCAATGTAGTTTATTGCTGTTCCATTATAGGAAGCGAAATCGCCCCCGATAATTATTTTCCCATCGCTTTGTATAGAGGTTGTCCGGACAGTACTGCTTGCACCCGTTCCGGGATTATAAGTTCCGTCAAGGGTTCCATCGGTATTGAGGCGGGCAATGCGGTTTATTGCTGTTCCATTATAGGAAGTGAAAGCACCCCCGATAATGATTTTCCCATCGCTTTGTATGGCAGTTGTAAAAATAGTACTGGTTGTTCCAGTTCCCGGGTTAAAAGAGAGGTCAATTGAGCCGGATTGGGCGAAAGGATTAACATTTAGTAAAACAATCATTCCGAAAAGTAAAGTTATTTTTTTCATAATTAAAATATTAAATGTTAGACATTTAGCCTGAATAATTCATGAATTTTAATATAAAATATATGAATAATGCAGGTTAGATTTAAAAATAAAATTAAAAATAATTTACAAAATTAAAAGTCAAACAAAAATTAAGATTGATAAATTTAAGAAAAGGTTGCATAAACAAGCAATGAATAACTATGATTACTTACTGTTTACTACCGATTATTCTTGGCCGAATAGCCGTCATAATCATTGCCAATAAAACTTTGAGCATATAATATGCTCCTTTTCCTGAAATTGATGAAGTACCTGACTGCCGGTTTTGCATTTTAATAAAAATTTCTTTTATTATAAAGTTATTCTTACTTAATAAAATAACAGCTTCAGGTTCGGGATAATCAATAGGATAATTTTCTGCCAGAAACTTTATAGCTTGTTTATTATAAGCTCTGAAACCTGAAGTACTGTCTGTTATTCTTTGCCTGATTAGTATTTGAGTAGCAATTTCAAATATCTTAATCCCAATCCGGCGAGGTAAAGAAGGTTTATAATCAGAGTATTTTTTACCAAACCGTGAACCAATAATTACGTCTGCTCCATCAGTTTTTATCGAATTAAGCAATTTCGGAATCTCATCAATAATATGTTGTCCATCAGCATCAAACTGTATTACATAATCATAATCATATTTGGAGGCAAACTTAAAGCCTGTTTGAACACAACCGCCAATTCCAAGATTAATTGGAAGGTTTATTATAAAAAATTTTCTGGATGATTCGGCAAGTTTTTTAGTATTATCAGTTGATGCATCATTAATAATTAATATATCCCAGTTATTATTATTATTCTCTAATGAATTATTCAATCTGATAATATTTGAAGCTTCATTGTATGCGGGAATAATTATTAATGTATCACTGTTTTTCATATAAATTTTAAAATTATCGGAATATAAAGATAAAAATTGGCATTTTTCATACACTAATTGACAAAAAGGTACAAACATCAGCAAAGTTATGGAATATTTTCCAAAACATAGTAGGGCATCAAAAAAATATTTTTGTCCCTTGTAAAAGATCTTGTTCTATGCGGAACATAACATGTTTATTGATAAAATTCTAATTAAAAATGTCCATTAGTGTAAAAAATTTGTAATATAATAACCCAAAAAGAAATAAAATTGTAAATTTGCAACAAATATGAATAAGCATAATAAATGGTTAAATTGTTTAATTGTCAAATTGTTATTTGGTTCGTTACTATTCACCCGTTTATAATATATTTATGAGTGCATTCTTAAATAAAACAACCAGAAATAGTTTCCTGGTAATAACAATTTTGAATATTGGCTTTATTTTTTGTATTATATTTTTACTCGAAAATAAAGCTACTTTATTAAGCTTATCGTTTATTACAGAACTATTAGTTTGTGGTTTTTATGTAATTATTTATCGTTTTAATATATATTCCTGCGAGCATACTAATACAATTAATCAAGTAAAATCTGAAATCATTAACAAAATTGATGTATTTAATCAAAATATTGATAATCAACTTTCCTTATTGAAAAATGACTTGAAAAGAATAGAAGAACAAAACTCAAAGAATTTAGAATTTTGGAATTTGGAATTTAAGAATTTAAGTTTAAAGCTTAATGAAGCTACCGGGAACATCTCAAAAGATTTGCTGCAATTTAAAAATCAGGAAAACGAAGTTGCAAGTAAGAATTTAGAATTTTGGAATTTGGAATTTAAGAATTTAAGTTTAAAGCTTAATGAAGCTACCGGGAACATCTCAAAAGATTTGCTGCAATT
>JACQWN010000185.1 GCA_016209245.1 Bacteroidia bacterium | reverse complement strand
CTATTGTATGACTATTGTATGACTATTGTATAACTATTCTGTTGCTTCCCTGAAATAATCATTAAAGTATAAACACCTTCAGGTAAAAATCCCAAATCAAGCACTTTAAAAGATTCATTTTGTTTTATATGAATACTTTTATCAAAAACCATTTGTCCTGAGCTTTCAAATATCTTTATACGTATTTCTGAAAAATTAGTTTCATTAATTTTAATATTAATTAAATTATTTGCCGGATTTGGATAAATACTAAATATACTTTCAGAATTTATTTCATTAATTCCTAACAAATAAATCAGATTTTCGGCAGTATCGGATGAACAAGTATTGGAAACAACTAAAGTTACATTAAATTGACCTGTATCATTATATGTACAGCTAGTATTTCCGGGGGTATTATCATCTTCTGTTCCATCGCTGTTGAAATCCCAGCTATATGTGGAAGCATTTGAAGATAAATCGGTAAATTCAACTGTTAAAACGCCTGTCTGTGTATAGCTGAAATCAGCAACAGGGGGGTCTTCAGTGCTAACAATAATAATATCAAAACCCGTGCATCCGGCTGAATCAGTTGCATCAACCCTGTAAATTCCTTGTTCTGAGATATATAATAAACTATCGGTACCAAGTATTTCCTGAGTTTCATAATCGCTCCAACTGTAAGCTTCGTAACCTGATAAGCTATAAGCGACACTGTCGCCGGTGCATATTATTGTATCATTGCCGGCTTCAACAAGCGGAAGAGAATGAATGGATACATTGATTGTATCTCCGCTTAGACATCCTGCAGTGTCAGTAATATTAACCCAGTATGAACCGTTATTATTTACAGTAATAGTAAGTGAGTGAGCACCGGTGCTCCAAAGAATTGAATTGTAAAGATTCGGAACAGATTGGACAGAAACCCCGTTAAATGAAGAAGCAGGGGGTTCAACCGACATATTTATCCAGATATCATTGCCTGAGTTGTCGGTTCCCTCAAGTGTTCCATCCTCGTTTCTGAATTTCATAAAAAGGCCGAATACTGCACTGTCGGCAGGATAGTTAAAATAAGTTACCGGCTCGATAGTAATCTGCCATAAATCCTGCCCTATTTCATGCATCAAACCGATGCCATCGTCCTGCCCCCAGTTTCCAGTAGTATATTGCCAATCGCCATAAGGATGCAATTCAACTCCTGAATGCATGTAAACTTTTGATGCTCCTATAAGCTCTGTCTGCCCCTGTGTCGCATTATAAGTAATGATTAATGAATCGCCATAAGGAGATACCCGTATTGCAGGGTCAAGAATTATTGCTCCATAACCGCAAATTACAGTATCGTTGCCCATATTTACTTCAAAAGGACATTC
Organism: Bacteroidia bacterium; assembly: GCA_016209245.1. Taxonomy (GTDB): domain Bacteria; phylum Bacteroidota; class Bacteroidia; order Bacteroidales; family BM523; genus JACQWN01. The sequence goes on along the minus strand of JACQWN010000185.1, from coordinate 6,645 downwards.
AGATGCAGGGGCTTCATAATAAAAGTAAGCAACATAATTATTTCCGTTATTATTTCTGTAATAAACAATACTGTCATGATATGCCTCAAAATAAACTTCAATATTCCATATACCTGTTTCATTTGCAATACTCAGCAGATTAAGATTTGTTTCATCAGGAGAATCATTCCACCATAATTGATTTTCGCCTACGTTCCATTCGGAATGCCATGGTAAGTAAACCTGTGTGAAAGAACTTGGCGTAGCACCTTGCTTGTAAATACGGTAATTCATGTAACATGCAGTAATATCGCCGCCATTATTAATATCTTTCCATACAAACAATTGTCCGGATTTCAATGTAAGCGTACTTGAAGAGTTATATATTCCAAGGTTCAGTGCATTGAATAATGTATCGGCATAATATATTACACCTGAACCTTGGTCCATTACTATTACACTATTATCAATACCTTCGTAAATACTTTCGGTGCCAGCTGTAATAGTTAATTCATTACTTGTCAGATTATTTCCGCCTGTCAGTTCGGTGCCTGAAATTGTAACGCTGAAATGAGTATAGTCGCTATCAAAATCGGTTCCGTCGAAAGCCAGATACAAGGTTGCTTTGACAGAATCAATATAAGATAAGCTTTCCGCTGTTGTTCCTGCCGGTACATTGTTAAGAGTAAAATTGGATGATAAAAGAGTAGCATCGGCAAATGTTTCACCTGATAAGTTCAATGTGAGGTATCTAAAATCAAGCCGGTTTTCGGTAAGTGCTGAATCGGCGGTAATTGTTGCAGTTGGGCCGGATATTACAATATATGAATAATTAAGTCCGCCGTTGATGTTCACGTTAAGTGTGAAATAATCGGCAGTGGAATGTTCAAGTGTAGTTTGATTAGTTGAAAGAACATAATAATCAATTGTAGCAGGGGCGGAATGACCGGGAATTATGGCAAATCCCTGAAAACTGGTATCAAAGCCGGTAATTTGGATAAAATTGGATGAGCTCCAGTTGTTGTCGGTCCATCTGATAAATATATTTTCCGATGTATCTTTTTCCTGATTCAATGTGACGGTAACGGTTACACTGCTATCGGCAATAACCGACCCGTTTGAATTATCACTGACCGAGATGATAGTTGCAGGTTCATACATCGTTTCTAAAATTGACATATCGTTATTTCCTGTTGCATTTTTCCCGATAACGAATGTATAGTAGTAAAGATTTGTCATTGCAGTTTGCAGGTTTACATCCCAGCCACCGCTTGAATAATAATAGGCTGCACTAGCTAAATATGTGTTAATAGGGCGGTAATAATCAGGTGCATTGCTGCCGCACCATTTGGGATTGTAATTTAGCAAAGCATTGTTAAACAAAAAATTGATGCTTCCGCTTGTAGTTGATGCCTGCACTGTTGCACCAAGTGTGCCTCCCCTGTCAAGAAGCACGGAGCTTGTCCAGCCTGCGCCGAAATCACCTTCGAGCTGATATGGCTGGCTGAATAATGACGGAACAGAGAAAATCAATAAACCGGAAATAATGCTGGTAAACAAAGTAAATGAAATTTTCATAATGTTAAATTTAATTGCTAACCTGAATAATTCATAAATTTTAATTGAAATATATCAATAGCCCGAAATTTGGAATGTAGAGACGTTGCATGCAACGTCTCTACATTCCAAATTTCGCAGGGGGGCCAACGGCATTTTCCCCTATCCCCGCCCTGAAGGACGGGGCTATTGAAATATATTCTAACATAATTTGTGAATAATACAGGCTAAATTGTCATATTGTTATATTGTTATATTGCTACATTGCTAAATTGCTACATTGCTAAATTGTTAAATTGTTATATTGCTACATTGCTAAATTGTTAATATGAAATAATTTAACCATTTAACAATGTTGACAATTTAACCATTTTTAGTATTCATTAATACAATATTTGACTGAAATAAGCACAAAAATAAAAAAAATATGTGAATTGATTATGACAAAATAAAATAATTTCGGTTTAAAAATAGTATGCCCTTAAAAATAGTTAGTAAAATGCCACTAAATCACCAAAACACAAAATCCCACAAAAAGGAATTATCTAATTTAGAGAGATTTAGTGTTTTTGTGTTTTTGTGGCGAGAATTTTTTTGTCTAAAATTAACTACTTTATGAGGGGATACTAAAAATAGTCTCAAATTTTTTTGATTGTTTTTTTTTTGCTTTAAATAAATTTTAATCTAAAAATATATCTTTGTCGGCTTGTTAAAAATTTAATTATGACAAAAAGAAATGTAATAATTATTGGTGCTGCCGGTAGGGATTTTCATAATTTCAACACTTATTTCAGGGGCAATAAAGATTATAATGTTGTTGCCTTTACAGCGGCTCAGATTCCTGATATAGCCGGAAGAAAATATCCGGCAGAATTATCCGGCGATTTATATCCTGAAGGAATTCCGATATATCATCAGGATGAACTGCCCGGGTTGATTAAAGAATTTAATATAGATGAGTGTATTTTTTCGTATAGCGATATTAACTATAACTCAATAATGAGTCTGGGTTCGGTAATCAATAAAAATGGGGCGAATTTTACCATGCTTGGAACAAAACAAACCATGCTTAAGAGCAGTAAACCTGTTATAGCTGTTGGGGCGGTACGCACAGGGTGTGGTAAAAGTCAAACTTCCAGGCGGATTATTGAAATTTTAATGAAAAAAGGGCTAAAAGTGGTAGCAATACGGCACCCTATGCCATACGGAGATCTTGTTAAGCAGCGTGTTCAACGTTTCGCTACACTTGACGATTTAGCAGCTCATGAGTGCACAATTGAAGAGATGGAAGAATATGAACCTCATGTTATCAGGGGAAATGTGATTTATGCAGGAGTTGATTATCAGGCAATACTTAAAGCTGCCGAAAATGATCCCGATGGATGTGATATTATTCTGTGGGATGGCGGAAATAATGACTTTTCATTTTATAAACCTGACCTGATGGTAACAGTAACAGATCCTCACCGTCCGGACCATACACATACATATTACCCCGGTGAAACTACATTACGTCTGGCAGATGTCGTTGTAATAAACAAAATGGGAACAGCTTCACCTGAAAATGTCCAAAAACTAAGAGAAAATATTAATAAAATAAATCCTGATGCTATAGTTGTTGATTGTGCATCACCTATAAAAGTTGACAACCCCTCAATAATTAAAGGGAAGCGGGTACTCGTAATAGAAGATGGCCCGACATTAACACATGGTGAAATGAAGATTGGAGCAGGTATTGTTGCTGCACAAAAATTTGGAGCAAAAGAACTGGTAGATCCCCGTCCATTTATTGTTGGAAAATTAAAAGAAACATTTAATATCTATCCTGGAATAGGGTGTCTGTTACCGGCAATGGGATATGGTGAACAACAATGTAAAGATCTTGAAACAACTATCAATAACACAAATTGTGATTCTGTAATTATAGGAACTCCAATAGATTTAAAGCGAATAGTTAATATTAAGAAGCCGTCAACAAGGGTATATTATGATTTACAGGAAATTGGAAGTCCGAATTTTGATGAAATACTTGATACTTTTATTAAAAAATATAAGCTATTATAAAATTAATTAGTGTCTGTCCATAATGTCCAAATTTGCCACGAATTTCACGAATTAAAACTAATTTTTTCGTGTAAATTCGTGCAATTCGTGGCTATTCTTTTTTTGTGGATTGACTTTATAGACAGACACTAATTATTAGTCCCGGCGATTTTCAAATTTCTGTGGATTATGCTGCCGTTTAACTGGCTTAATATCTCTGACTTTGATTTGCAGAGTAACATTTCCCATAAATTCATTTTCCTCCAGTGAATAACATATATTAAATGGTATTCTGTATTTTATTGTTTCAAAATGATTTGCCTGATTGAAAGCTATAGCCGGATATATCCGATCTGAATGATATCCTTCCATTATATCTAATTTAAGATGTTCACGCTCTTTTCCGACTATTCTTCCCGTACCTTTGTCATGAACAAATTCACTGATAAATACCGGTTTCATGTTTTCCGGTCCAAAAGGCCTGAATTGTTTTATAATTCTATATAATTTGGGCGTAATATCATTAAGACGTAATTTTGTATCAACCTCGATTTGTTGAATAAGTAATTTATTATCAATAGTTTTAGATACAACTTCCTCGAATTTTTCCTGGAATAACGGTACATTTTCAACTTTCATTGATAAACCGGCGGCGTAAGTATGACCGCCAAAATTTTCAAGCAAATCGCTGCATGCATTAATAGCTGAATAAATATCAAAACCTTGTACAGATCTGGCCGAGCCGGTAGCTAATCCGTTATGTTCAGTTAATAAAATAGTAGGTTTGTAATATGTTTCCATTACCCGTGATGCAACAATACCAATTACACCTTTATGCCATGCCGGATTGAATAAAACCGTAGTCTTCCTGTTCTTTAATATTTCGTCGCTATCAATTATTTTTATGGCTTCTTCGGTAATCTGCAGGTCAATATTTTTTCTGGTTTCATTATGATTATCAATTTCTAAAGCAATTTTATCGGCTTCTTCTTTATCGCTGCAAATCAGTAAATCAACAGAACGTTGCCCTGATTCTATCCTGCCGGCAGCATTTATTCTGGGGCCTATCCTAAAAACAATATCATTTACTTCAACTTCCTTTTTATCAAGCCGTGAAATATCAATTATTGATTTTATCCCGATTCTGGGATTTTCATTAATCATCTTTAATCCATAATAAACTAAGATACGGTTTTCATTAACGATAGGAACAATATCAGAAGCAATGCTAACTGTAACAAGGTCAAGATATGAAATCAATTCTTCGGCGATTTTATAATTTTCATCAACCGGTAAGTTATATTTTATTGATAATGCATGTAATAATTTGAATCCGATACCGCAACCTGAAAGCTCCTTAAAAGGATATATGCAGTCGTTACGTTTAGGATTCAGGATAGCTTTTGCTTTCGGTAAGCTATTACCAGGATTATGGTGGTCGCATATTATAAAATCTATATTTAACGTATTGGCATATTCAACTTTATCATTATCTTTAATACCGCAATCAAGCGCAACTATTAAAGTACAATCATTATCAAAGGCATAATCAATTCCTTTTATTGAAATTCCATATCCCTCTTCATACCTGTCAGGTATATAATATATGACATTCGGAGTTCTTTTTTTTATGAATGAATACATCATTGCAACCGCCGTTGTGCCATCGGCATCATAGTCGCCAAAAATTAAAATTTTTTCTTGCATGCTTATAGCTTTTTCAATCCGTTCGGTTGCTCTATCCATATCTTTCATAAGAAAAGGGTCAAACAACTGTGATAAATGCGGACGAAAAAATGTCTTGGCTTCTTCATAGTTTTTTATTCCTCTTTGAACCAACAGATTAGCAATAATTGTATCAATATGCAAAACCTCGCTTAAATGTTCTATATCAGAAGAGTAACCCTGGTTTTTTATCATCCATCTTTTTTCCATAATAATAAGTTTTTATGAATAGTTAATATTATATTTTAAACGTAAGTTCTCAATATTTGCAGGTAAAACTAATAAATTTCTAATTGGCCTAATTAGTGTCTGTCCATAATGTCGAAATTTGCCACTAATTGCACGAATTAAAACTAATTTTTTCGTGTAAATTCGTGCAATTCGTGGCTATAGATTTCTTTGTGAACTGACTTTACAGACAGACACTAATTAATCTAATTTCTAATCAAAACCCAATGACTAAAATTCCAAATCCCAAATTTCAAATTCCAAATCCCAAGTTATTTCCTTGGGGCTTTCTTCCCTTGGAATTTGGGACTTGGGGCTTTTTTAGGTCAATTAGGTCAATTAGAAATTAGGGCAATTAGTAAAAATAATTTTTTGTTTGATATATAATTTTTTGTTTTAAATCATTGATATTCATTTTTTCTCCCTTTTCTTTTTCAACAGATGTAACCTGCATACCGGAAATACCACAGGGGTTAATATATTCAAAATATTTGAGATCGTTATTTACATTCAATGCAAAACCGTGCATTGTTATATAACGGCTTACACGTACACCGATTGCACAAATTTTTTTAGGTACGGAATCTATTGAAGAATTAACCCAAACGCCGGTTAAATCCTCAATTCTATAACCATTTATATCATAATCGTTTAATGTTTGGATTATGATTTCTTCCAAAAGGAATATATATTTTTTAATACTAAGGGAAAAGTATTCAAGATCTATAATCGGGTATCCAACAATTTGACCAGGGCCGTGGTAAGTAATATCACCTCCTCTGTCAATCTTATATAGCTTTATATTATTTTTTTTCAGAAAATCACTTGAAATCAGTAAATTATCATCTTTTCCATTTTTCCCGATAGTATAAACATGCTGATGTTCACATATAAAAAAACAATTAGTAATTACATTATGAACAAAAGCAGAATTTGTATTTTTATATTTTATATTAATAGCATTTTGAAAATATGTTTTTTGCAAATTCAAAGCATCTTTATAATCAATTGTACCTAAATCCTTAAATATTACTTCTTTCTGCATTAGTAATTCTATTTTTTAGGATTACAAAAATATTCTTTTTTTGGCATTTTTCAAAATCGCTTCAAAGT
>JACQWN010000184.1 GCA_016209245.1 Bacteroidia bacterium | reverse complement strand
CAAAAGCCGCACCGTTGATGTCTGCGCTGTTGTTATAAGCGAGTGGCTTACCATACAAACCAGTAAAAAGAAAAATTTTGTCTTCATAATATATTTATTTAATTGGTTATACATTGAAAAGAGCCGTTCAGAACAAAAGGAAGAAATTGAAATTGTTCGCCAAATTGGAAAAAGCCGGATTTGCGGAAATAAATTATAAAGGGTGGATTTTTTATAATATATATATATATATACTCCCACGTGGGTTTCAGCGTTGTAAATATATGGGTTCTATTCTTAAAGCAGGAATATACATTATCTATATTTTTATTTTACAAATATACAATATATTTTTATTACACAAGTTTTTAAACAAATTTTTTCAAAAATATTTTTTAAAAAAATCCAAATATTAATATAGAAAAATTTGAAATCCAAATTTTTTGAACTAAATTAGATGGATAGGTTATCTAAATTAGATGGTCAGGTTATCAAAATTAGATGGTCAGGTTATCTAAATTAGATGGACAGGTCATCTAAATTAGATGGTCTGTCTATCTAAATTAGATGGTAGCATTATCTAAAAAAGATGACAATATTGCAGTTTATACTGCGAACGGGATAAATGATGCAGAGTATCATGGTGGCGCCTGTGGCGCCACTCATTTCCGCATTGTATAAAGTTGGCAAAAAGCAGTTGGGTGGGCAAGATCTCATTACCAATTGCTTTTTGCCAATTGCCAACTTTATGCTCGGCTGCCCGATAAATTTTAGCTGTAATTTTTTGTCAATCTTAAAATTTTCTATACTTTTACACTATGAATTACCAAAAGAATGAGAGAATCGGTGAAGGGAGGAAGTCGCCCATTCACCCACTCGCCCCTTCTCCCATTCGGTTCTTTGTGATTTCATATTAAACAAAAAATTGTAAACTGATGTTTGAAAAATGCCTGAATTAATAAAAATTATATTATTATTACCGTTAATTGTTTATAACTTGAATTCATGCAATCGGTCAGAAGGGAAAACACAGGTTAGCGATATTTCAGGCAGTAATCAAATGATTGATGGCTGCACGGTTATAGGAACAGTGCTTCAAATTTATACAAAGCCGGAATTATTCGACAGCTTATCGCCTTGCTCAAAAGAACCTTGTTTTTTAAAAGTAAATATTAACAGAGTATTAAATAAAGGCAATCGGATACCATGCAATATTGAACCGGGTCAGGAATTTGAGATGGCTTTTTTATTCGGGCTGTCACAATCTATTCATGAACAAGAAAATAAAAAAATTCAAAATCTTGAAATAAATGATACTATTAAAGTAACTTTGCAGTCAAGTTATGAAAACGATGACAAAACAATAGGTTGGGTTGTAGCAAATTATGAAAAAATAAACTTTTAATTATGAAAACAAAAGCTTTATCAGGAATAACAATTGACAGCTTTCTGTCAATGTTCGAGATGTTCACTTATAAGGAACAGATTAAAATAGCCAGCATTATTCAGAAAAAGACTCTTGCCGAGCGGTGGAATGAACTAAAAAAATATTTGCCCGATATTGATATTAACGAAGAAAGTGTTATAAAGGAAGTAAAATCCGTACGTAATAACCGTTAATGATGAAGAGCATATTTTAAATCAAATATAAAAATAAGTAACTATTTAAGTATAAACGTTATTATTACACCGAAGTACGAAAAAAATACGAATTTACGAATTACGAAAGGGTTCATGACGGGCAAATTCGTAATTCGTAGGTTCGTAAAAAATTCGTACTTCGGTGGGATAATATACATATGAAATAACATTGACCTAAAATAAATACAAAATGAAAAACAAAGAATTAATCCTTTTTCCCGCGGTTTTTTTGGTTTTATCAGGAACCATAATATTACATCGGCAACTTAAGCCAACAAGAACCGGCTTCACGGTAAATGCCGCACCTGATGAAATTGGTTGTCCTGAAAATATTCAGAACAGGGCGGAATGGGAGTTTGAGCGGCTCAAAGATCCGGTAACAAATTCCATACCTGCGGATATTCGCAGAAAAGAGCTTGAATTTGCAAAAAAACTTCCTTATTTTAATTCCACTTTAAAAAACAATACCTGGGTAGCCCGTGGGCCTTATAATGTGGGTGGCAGAACAAGGGGCGCCGCTATAGATGTAACAAATGAAAATATAATTATAGCCGGCGGTGTTTCAGGGGGATTGTGGCGAACAGTTGACGGTGGAAATTCATGGCAAAAAGTTATAAAACCATTTCAGTTGCACAATGTCACATGTTTGGTACAGGATACAAGACCCGGAAAAACAAATATATGGTATTATGGAACAGGAGAAGTTGATGGAAATTCAGCCAATGAATCGTTTTCTGCCCCCTTCCGTGGTGATGGAATTTTTAAATCTACTGATAATGGACTTAATTGGGATTCGTTACCATCAACTTATTCAGGAACTCCATACCATACTGATCCATGGGACTTTATCTGGAATATATCACTCGATTATTCCAACGACTCGACTGATATAGTTTATGTAGCTTTATCCAAAAGCATACGTAAAAGTATGGATGGTGGTCTAACCTGGAGCAATATTATTCCATTTACTAATAATGGTCCAATTTATACCGATGTTGCTGTCACTTCTACAGGTGTTGTCTATATTGCAATGAGCATTAGATGGAATTAATTATGTCAATATCACACCATCGGGATTAGGTTCGGCTTATAATCGAATTATTATTACTGTAAACCCTTTGAATGAAAATGAGGTCTATTTTTTTGCTAATACACCTGGTGCAGGACAACATTCTTATACGTTTTTTGGATATCAGGAATGGAACAGTTTGTTTAAATATACATATATAAGCGGTGACGGAACAGGGGCAGGCTGTCAATGGGAAAATCTTTCACAAAACCTCCCGGCAGGAAGTCCATACCGCTTTGATAACATATATGTTCAAGGCTCGTATGATATGGTAATTAAATTCAAACCGGATGAGCCAAATATTCTATTTCTTGGTGGCACAAATCTGTACAGGTCAGCCGATGCTTTCACAACACCTGATAATATCAAACAAATCGGCGGTTATAAGCCTGGTTCAATAGATTCGAATTGGGACCTTTACCCGAACCATCATCCCGACCAGCATGTACTTATGTTTATGCCATCAAACTCTGATATTATGATTTCAGCCAACGACGGCGGTGTTTATAAAACATATAATTGTATGGCCGATTCCGTCGAATGGAGCAAGCTTAACAGAGGATACCTGACATCACAGCTTTATACTGTCATTATTGATGAAACTACAACCAATGATATTATTATCGGCGGCTTTCAGGATAACGGTAACTTTTTCACCAACAGCGCCGACCCTGCCGCATCGTGGGTGATGCCTCTAAATGGCGACGGAGCATTCGGTAATATTGCAAACCAGGGACAGACATATTATCTTTCAATACAGAATGGTAAAACTTATAAAATGCAACTCGATGATGAAGGACATTCTCTCGCATTTGCACGAATTGACCCCATCGGAGGAGATAATTACGAATTTATTAATCCTTTTGTTGTTGACCCTAATAATAATAATATAATGTACTTACCATGCTACTGGACAATTTTCAGAAACGACAGTCTGAATTATATTCCTCTGACAGGAAATAAAGATTCTATCAGCACCGGTTGGTTTCGATTTTCTTTTGAACCTCAAAGCTATGTGACGGCTATTTCTGTTTCAACAATTCTAGCTAATCGTGTTTATTGTGCAAGCAGTGGAAAAGTGTATCGTATTGATAGTGCTGATGTAAATGATCCATCAATACATCCAATATCACCGCTTCCTGACCTGGGATATATTAGTTGCATAGCCATTGACCCGCGTGATGCTGATAAAGTTGCTGCCGTAATTTCAAGCTACAGGACTTATAGCATGTTTTATTCTGTTAATGGCGGTGCAACATGGTGCCATGTCGCAGGAAACCTTGAAGAAGAACCCGATGGTGATGGAAACGGACCATCATTTCGCTGGCTCGAGATAATGCCCTTCGGAAATCAGACGCTATATTTATTAGCTACAAGCGTTGGTATTTTTGCTACCGATACTTTATACTTGGATGTTGATTCCGCTGATTGGAGTATTGATTCTACCATGTGGGTCAATGTTGGACAAAATATTATCGGGAATGTTGTCACCGAAATGATTGTTTCACGTCCGACGGATAATCTTGTTGTCGTTGGGACTCATGGAAATGGTATTTTCAGCATCAAGCTCAGCGATATAAATGCTTTGCTGGGAAATAAAAAATATAACAGAAAAACAACTGATGAAATATCTTTATATCCAAATCCTGCTGCCGGATTTATTTATCTCGCATTCGAGCTGATTAATTCAAGTAAAGTAGAAATATTCATCTATGATAGAACAGGCAAATTGATTGAAATGCCCGAAACCAAAACCTGTTTTCCCGGTCATAATAATATTAAGCTCCGCACCGGTGATTATCCTGCGGGAACATATTTTATAAAAGTAAAAACCGGTAATTATGTAATGATCATTTATTAAAAATGTAAAGGATTTTCATTAATACTATTAGATTCTTTGCATTTTGATGTAGTGCTAACTTAAGTGTGCTTAATTGCAAAACAATTTTTATCACAAACCCGGCATACACACCCCCTTCCCCTCTCTATTCATAGAGAGGGGAAGGGGGTGTGTATGCTTCTTAAGTTAGCACTTATGTTCTTTAGCCCACTTTCTGACTTTTTCAGCAAACCCTAAATAATTACACATTTTTTAAACAATAAACAACTTTTTATCGTATTTTTACGTCTATCTTTTTGGAAAACTCCGGCGGAGACTTAATTGATTTTATTAAATTTGCAGAATATTTAAAATTTTCCATGCTTGTAAAAATACATCCAGTAAATCCAAGTCCTACAAAGATTGAAATGATTGTTGAAATCTTAAGGAAGGGGGGTATTATCATTTACCCGACCGATTCGGTATATGGGCTTGGTTGCAGCATTAACAATTATAAAGGAGTTGAACGGATAGCGCATTTAAAGGGGATATCTCTCGAAAAAGCTAATTTTTCAATTATTTGCTATGATTTGAGCCAATTATCCGATTATACACGGCAGGTTGATAATCATATCTTCAAGCTGATGAAAAGATGCCTTCCCGGTCCGTTTACTTTTATCCTTAATGCCAATAATCAGGTGCCAAGACTTTTTAAAAGCAGAAAAAAAACTGTAGGGATTAGAATACCTGATAATAGTATTGTCCGCGATTTAGTCATTACTTCAGGTTATCCGCTTGTTACAACTTCAATCCGCGATGATGATGAAATCATAGAATATACTACCGATCCTGAATTGATTTATGACAGATACAAGGATAAAGTTGACGCAATAATTAATGGCGGATACGGAAACAATCAACCTTCGACCGTAGTTGACTGTACAAGCGGCGACCCAATTACTGTCAGACAAGGCATTGGAATATTGGATGTATAGACAGACACTAATTAGTGTCTGTCCATAATGTCGAAATTTGCCACTAATTGCACGAATTAAAATCAAGTTTTTCGTGTAAATTCGTGCAATTCGTGGCTATAGATTTCTTTGTGAACTGACATTACAGACAGACACTAATTAGTGTCTGTCCATAATGTCGAAATTTGCCACGAATTTCACGAATTAAAACTAATTTTTTCGTATAAATTCGTGCAATTCGTGGCTTTTCTTTTTTTGTGGATTGACTTTACAGACAGACACTAATTAATGTTCAAAATCATA
>JACQWN010000183.1 GCA_016209245.1 Bacteroidia bacterium | reverse complement strand
ACTATTTACTTGTATTCCGTATTTTAAATTAGTAAAATCATTATGATATATCTTGTTATAGCCGGTTCCTGAATTTATAACATAAAAACCAATCGAAGCGGTATTTAATCCTTGGACAATATTGTTTTCTAATCTATAACCTGTGCAATTCCAGATAACCATACCATAACTGGCATCACTAGATATATTTTGATATAAAGATATTGAATTTCCAATTATTATTGGGGTTTTCAGATTAAATAAAAAATTTCCTTTATCAACATTATAAAATTCAGCATCCATAATGCTAATAACCTGAAGCTGGCAATTTATAGCCTTTATACCCATGTAAAGGTTTTCAAACCTGCATTTTACTGTATTGAATTTTTGGACATTAAATTGAGAATTGTCACTATAAATTCCGAACCCTCGTTTATTATATGAATATTCAGCAGGACTATTATTAATAAATTCGCATCCGGAGATTTCTATTCCTTTTACTCCTTTCATGTTTATAAAATAACCAGGAGTGAGCGAAGTAATATTTTTTAACTGGTCGTCGGTAATAAAATGGCAATTCCTGAAATAACTGGTATTAGTGAGGTAGTAAGGCAGGAATTTCACCGCTGTGATATTGTTTTTCAATGTGCAGTCCTCGGCTCTTACGATAGCGCCGCCGTTGACAGTAATACCTGTAAGCGCATTTTCGATGACGGCGCCGTTGTATAACTCTACAATGCCTGGATTAGGAGCATACTGGCATTGGACTTCGATGCCTTGCCAAAGTAAATTATGACAACCATTAGAATTAGTAAGAAAGCCACCATCAATTATCAATTTACCGCCACTTTTAATTATTATTTTACTTTCCTCTGACATTCTTACTTTACTAAAAATTTTTAGAATACCACCTTGCTCAATAACTAAATTCCCTTTTACATATATTTCAGTATTCCATTCTGTATAATTTAAAATTGGTGCAATTGTACCATAGTTTTGTGCCATTAAAACAGCTTGAAATAGATTAAGTCTTCCTGCTCCAACCATTCCTGGATATAAGCTAGCATCAGCAATAGGATCTGCTGTAGCTTTTATAATATATTGAACATCTTCGGGCATTAGACATTGATTGACAGATAATATTAAGCCTACAGAACTTGCGACAATTGGTGATGAAAATGAAGTTCCATTATAAAACCATAATAAGTTGATGATTATCATTTTCGTCGGAACTTGTTACCACAATAATACGTTCATCATAAATTGGATTAAAAGGATAAAATGGTGTATAACTATTAGGGCCTGAACCGCAATGTGCACCACCACTATAACCATTACCAGCGGGTGCAATAATAACAGTACCATTATCTAAAATTTCTTTTACAAAATCTGCTTCACCAGTAGCTGCAGGAGAACAACATAAAGAACCACCGGCACATGAAACAATAACTCTTGCATTCATTATATTGGAAGCATGTAATGCTCTTGCAAGAAATTGCTGTGCACTGGAAGGTGAATTATAAAATATTATTTTTGTATTAAATCCAGCAGAAGCTAATTGACCATTAGCAATATTACCTTGTTCAGTTGTTTCTGCACCTGCAAAGCTTGCAACGCAAGTTCCATGTCCATTATAAGGCGAACAATCAAATGCAATATTTGTATAAGGGTCATATAAAGGAACAATCTTACTAGCAAGATCGGGATGTGAAATATCGACATCGTAATCAATAACTGCAATTTTTATATTAGGATTACCATGTGTTATATCCCATGCTAAATTCGCTTGTATCTTATTTAAGTGCCAAAGCCAGCCTAAATACCACATATAATCTGCTGGGTCATACGTTACAGTATCATTTATATAAAAACGAGAGAAATCTTTCACTACATTAGTGTGATTTCTCTCTAGTTCTGAAATTAAACTATCTATTTTACAATCACAAGTCAATTCATGAATTTTCAATAACTCAGGATTTTTAGCAAAGGGGACAGCTTGTTTATAGGATTTCACCTTGTAGTGTATTAATGTTTGATTTAGAGCGTCATTTTTTGTAAAATTATTATGATTATTTGTAGCAAATGCAGATGATTGATTTACTTTTAACCACATAATAGTGTCATAGTACTCCTGCGAGTTTGTGCATATTGTTTGAATAACAAACAAAAGAAAAATTATTTTTTTCATATGCTTACATTTTAATGTTGTGTTATTGTTTTATTATAAGGTAATTATAAGTAATTGAATTATTTTGGATGTTTAAAATAAATACCCCTGAATTAATATTTTCAAAATTGATTTTAATTTCGTTATTTGCTTCTTCAAGTTTGATAAACAATTCGTTACCTATTATATCAAATAAAGAAATTCTTATCTTTAAAGGTTGCCATGATAATTTTATATATAGATAATTATTAGTAATTGGATTAGGATATAATTGAATTAAATTATTTGAATTTATTTTATAAATTTCATTTGGGTTTTGTAATGGTGGTAAGTAATTACAAGGTAGCGTATCTGACCATAAATTTGATATATAGATAATGTTACTGTCAATATAGCAACGCAAACAACAAATTTCACCTTCAACTGGCATAATATTGGGTGAGCCAAAAAAATATTTTGTAGAACCAATATTTTCAAGGATTGGATAATTATCCATAAAATTCTGACTTGAAAATGCCCAATTAGATAGATCTGTTGGTCTGGTATAAATTTTAACTAAATCAAAATTACTAATATTAATGACCGAAATACTATCAACTATATATTTAAAAGTTGAGCAATAATAATCAGGCCAAATACAGCCAGGATAGGTAGTATCTCGAACTGTAATTGTATCATATGGTTGAGCAGAAAAGTTATACAATACATAAAAATAATTTAAGAATATATCGTAATGATAAATTATATTTGATTCGAAATATAGGTATTCATTTGCATGGACAATTGTGTCCCAGTAATAATTGTTATCTTGGTCCATTAATTTTACTATATCAGATATTTTAAAAATATTACATATTTTTGAATTAATCAAAGTATCTCCGATTGTTTCTATATATGTCAATTCATAATTAATCCCAGAATATCTGTTATAATACCACTTTGTACCTATCGGAGCCCATTCTGTTTGTGAAAAACTAAATAATCCGGTAATAAGTATCCCTTGAAACATTAAAATTTTTTTAATCATAGCTTAAACTTTTATTATTTGTTTTTTTTATCTGGCTGAATTCAAGTCATAAATGCAACTTTTTGGTTAGACAAATATAGTCATAAAAATTCATAGTTGAATCCTGGCTAAGAATTAAATTATACCCCACCAAAATCAGTACAAAAATAAAACCTATTGTTTTCATAATTTTAATAATTATATGATTTATAACTTTATTATTTTTTTATAAGTATTTGCTGTCCTGATAAAATAAGTACCTTTTGACAAATTACTTATATCAATTTTGGTATTATTTTTCAAAACATTAATTGTTAAAACAATATTGCCAATTATATTATAAACTCTTATTTCATCGTTTAATACATTATCAATAAAAAAATATTGATTTGTCGGGTTAGGATAAATAACCGGTTCGTCGAACCTAAAATTGTTATATTGAAAATTAGTAATATAATCGGCACAATCTTCTCCAAGATAAACTGTTTCGTCTTTCCTCACGCATACTAAATTATAGCTCCAGCCAATACCCATCAAAATTATCTGAAAAAGGCCGCCTCCTTCATAAGAACCTCCAATACCTTCAATCATTTTGTTATATCCACCATCACCATAAAAATAAAAAACTTTCCTGTTAATCCCATTTATCAGTTCGTATTTAACAGTATCAACAATACAATGAAATTCGCAATCATAAGATGCTGTAATAATTTTTAATGTATCGCCCTGTTCATAATTAAAATCATATAATAATACTTCTCCGTCAACAATACAAGCGCTATAATTGCTGTAAATTTCCTCGTCAAAATAATATACTTTTTTTTCCAGTGTATCTTCACGAATAAAGCGATGCGTAAAAAAACTTACCGTATCAACTAAATATGGCGGGCAGAAATATGGATCCGGAACAGTATTATTTTTGATAAATCCGGAAACGTATATTTTTTTATATTCTTTGCCATTAATAATTGTGTCACCATTAAGAAAATATCTTCCTTCATCGTCACAATAGCCACAAATCGGATTTGTCAGAAAGCCGCAAAAATGTAATACATCCCAATACTTATTATCCTCAATTAATGGATTATAAGCCTGAGTATAAGCAAATTCAGTCTGGCAAAAAATAATTAAAACGAATAAATATTTTTTCATAGCTTTAGAATTCAATAAATTTATTAACTTCTAATAATTTATCATCTGTCATAATCCGGTATAAATACAAACCGGGCTTCAGGTATGCTAATTTTATGCAAGACCTGTGGTTATCGTAAAAAATATTATTAAGTAATAATTTTCCTGAAATATCATAGAGTTTTATTATTTTATCTGCAACTCCTGCCATGCAGTTGTTGCCAATTGAAAATTATATTTATCTTTCTCCGGATTTCTTGTATCAATAAATACAGGAGCCGAATTCTTTGTTGTATATATTCTTAAAAAATTCTCTTTTGTAAATGGTTGCCTCATATCAAATTCAACAGAATAGCCGGAATTATTGAATAACTTCTTTACAATATTCAAATCAAGATTTTTACCGGCGACAAACCGGCATGGTACGACTTCGCTCACCACGGGTTTTGATTTGTTCATATCAACGGTGCAAAAACAGATTTCCTGCATCCGGTTGAGCATGTAAATCAACTTCATATCTACTGCCTTATTCGAGGTATTTTTAATGGTGGCATGATAAATAATTATATTTTCATCATTA
>JACQWN010000182.1:619-8009 GCA_016209245.1 Bacteroidia bacterium | reverse complement strand
TCCGGTTATAATAATGAAACATCTATGATGTTAATCGGAAACTTGATAATACTTTTTTAACTTCGAAGAAGTTGCAGTTTAATTATATTTAAATTTATTTGATATTTTTGAGGGGAATTTATCCCCATGAAAATCCCTGTTAAAAGTAAATAATTGTAAATCTGCTATTATTACCGATGCAGCAATTAATGCGTCTGCTAAACCTAAATTATGTGAAAGATGATATTTCTTGATTAATTCTAATGCCAATTCAACACCTTTACTATTCAGTTGAAGTGATGGATAATAATTGATAAATTCTTGAATTTCTTTCAATTCGTTTTTATTACCTGCACCTTTGCAAAGTTCCAATGCTGTAATAATAGGCATTACAATATTATTAGCGCCAATTATATTAATAGCCTAGTGTCTTGACAATTTAAAAATGAAACATTGAAAACAATTTTTTAATCCAGACCTCACAGGTTTTAGAAACCTGTGAGGTCTTAAAATTAAATTGTCGCAACACTAGATTGTCTGTTCGTTTTTTTTCAAAAGATTAATAAATACATTGGTATCGCAAACAATTTTTTCGCTTATTTGTTTCTTTGCCATAAATTGTTTCTAAATTGTTTAACATCTGTAATACCTTTATTTGCCCAAATACCATAGTATTTTGATGGTTTTCCTGATTTTTTCGGGGGTAAAACCAATAATTCATCGGTTTTAACATGTAATGTGCTATATGTTTTTGTTAATTCGGGAATTTCAACCGATTTAACAAAGGTAAAATTTGCAATTAATTCAGCAAACAAATTTGCATATATTTCATTTTCAATATTAACCTGAAGTGTTATCATAATCTTTTATTTTATTCTCTTTTTTAATTTTTAAAAGTTATCAAAAATACTCTTTTTTTTCTATCTGTCAATATTATTTTTCAATTCATTTATTCCTCTGCTTTGAATGGTTCATTTTCATCTGCCTGACCAAACATTTAATTATCTTTGTGGTAAAAAATGATTTGATTGCTCGCTTTATCTGTTATAAATAAAACCATAGCTTTGTATAAAGTAATCTCAGACCTGATTAATATAGGTAGTTCATTTACCTTTCCACGGTTTATAAACCTGATTAAATCGGAAATCAGTTATTTATTTTCTTTACTAATTCACCGACCGGTAATATTTAATTATCCTTGGAGTCTTACAATTGAACCTACCACATATTGTAATCTGAATTGTGCAAGTTGCCCGACAGGTACAGGCAGCATCGCCAGGCCGCAGGGTGAAATTGATTTCGGGTTTTATAAAAAAATAATTGATGAAACCAGCCGTTATATTTTCTATCTTATGCTTTATTTTCAGGGTGAGCCATATCTCCATACCGGGTTATTTGATATGCTCAAATATGCACGGAAGAAAAAAATATATACTGTATTGTCAACAAACGGACATTTTTTTAGTGACGATAATATTAAAGCCACAGTAAAATCAGGTCTGAACCGTCTGATTATTTCTGTTGACGGAACCGACCAGGAGGCATACAGCGCTTACCGGGCCGGAGGGAATCTCGACAAGGTGCTTACAGACACTAAAAAGTTAATTGACTACCGTAATTCGCATAAGCTATATAATCCCTGCATCATTATGCAATTTATTGTAACAAAAAGCAATCAGCATCAAATCGGTGATATTAAAAAATTAAGTAAACGGCTTGGCACTGATTATGTTTCAATTAAGACGGCACAACTATTTGATTATAAATACGGGAATCGTCTTATTCCTGATATTTCAAGCTATTCAAGGTACAAAAAATTACCTGACGGCACATACATAATAAAAAATAAGCTAAAAAACCGGTGTAAAAGAATATTTACAACCGGTGTCATCACATGGAATGGCGATGTGATTCCCTGTTGCTTTGACAAAAATGGCCGGTTTATTATAGGAAATATGAATGAAAATAATTTTAGTTCAATATGGGAAAATAAAAATTTTCAGGAATTCCGAACATCATTATTTCGCAACAGGAAAGCAATAGATATTTGTACTAATTGTATTTATTAGGAAGATTTATACCGTCATAATATCTTTTTCTTTCTTTTCTAAAATAGTATCAATTTTTTTGATGAAATCGTCGGTTATTTTCTGGATATTATTTTCTGCATCTTTTGCCAAATCTTCAGCAAGACCGTCTTTTTTGTATTTTTTAATCATTTCGTTGGCATCTCTGCGGGCATTGCGAACAACGATTTTGGTATTCTCACCTTCAGTTTTTACTTGCTTTACAAGCATTTTGCGCCTTTCTTCAGTAAGCATCGGAATATTGATGCGGATAATATCACCGCTTATTATTGGGGTTAATCCGATATTTGCAGCAAGGATAGCTTTTTCAATCGCTTCTGTCGCTTGTTTATCCCATGGATGAACAGAAATAGTCCTTGGATCGGGTGTATTAATATTTGATACCTGATTTAAAGGTGTTTTCACGCCATAGTAATCTATGAAAATTCCATCGAGAATGTGAGGGTCGGCTCTTCCAGCTCTCATTTTTTTAAAATCGTTTTCGAGATGCTTAATTGCATTTTCCATGTTTTCTTTTGCTTCCTCGATACAAAATAATACTTCTTCTTCCATAATGTTTTTTTAATTATATATAAAACGGGATAAATTTCCGCATTTTATTTTTTATTTACAGTCATTCACTTCGTGTCATACAGTTGTCATACGATTGTCATACAATTGTCATTCGCTTCGCTGTCAATACGGTTGTATAAAACAATTGTATGACTATGGTATGACCATTGTATGACTTTTTTAAAATGCACATATTTCGACAGTTCGGCGTTGCTCACTGCAAGTAAACTCAATACAAGAATTTACTCCAAGCAAAGTATAAACCAAAATCCGGTTGGATTTAGAATCAAAATATTTTTGTGCCAAAAAAATTATAACTATCCGACTATTGTCCCGATTTTTTCTCCTGATAATATTTTAATAAGATTTCCTGGTATGTCCATATTAAAAACTAATATTGATAAATTATTCTCTTTACATAAAGTAATTGCGGTCAGATCCATTACTTTAAGCTCCCTTTCTATTACTTCATCAAAAGATATATCATCGAATTTTACAGCGGTTTTATCTTTTTCAGGATTGTCAGAATAAACGCCATCAACGCGAGTGCCTTTAAGCAGGATATCGGCTTCAATTTCGACTGCTCTAAGTGCTGCGGCAGTATCAGTAGTAAAATATGGATTTCCTGTACCGAATGAAAAAATAATGACTTCGCCATGTTCAATGGAGGCAATACTTTTTTGCTTTGAAAATCGTTCCCCGACAGGTTCCATTGGAATAGCAGTCATTACCCTTGCAGGTTGTTCAATATTTTCTAATGCCGATTGTAAGGCAAGACTGTTAATCACGGTGGCAAGCATTCCCATATAATCACCTTTAACACGATCATAACCCTTGCCGGTACCTGTTAAGCCCCTGAATATATTGCCGCCACCGATTACAATTCCAATCTGAATGCCTGATTCAACGGCTTTTTTTATCTGCAGTGCGTATTCATTTAATTTATTAGTGTCTATTCCGTAATGCTGCTTGCCCATCAGCGATTCACCGCTGAGCTTGAGAAGAATTCGTTTGTATTTCATGGTAACTTTATTTTAGGAAATGTTTGCTTTGCAAACATTTCCTATAGATTTAACGAGATACGTCTGAATGAAGTAATTTCAAGCTCTTTATCGGCCGATTTAATATAGTCCCTTACGGTCAATTTATTATTTTTAATAAATTCTTGATTGAGAAGCGTACAATCTTTGTAAAATTTATTCAATTTACCCAATGCAATTTTATCGAGCATATTTTCAGGTTTGCCTTCTAATCGTGCTTGTTCTTTTCCTATTTCCAGCTCTTTTTCGATTAATGTCTGAGGCACATCGCCCTTGTCTATTGCTACAGGATTCATAGCAGCCACCTGCATAGCTATATCTTTTGCAGTTTGTAAATCCACATTTGTTTTATTAAAGCCGACAAGTGAAGCGAGCTTATTCCCGGGATGAATATAAGAAATTACATATGAAGATTTAATTTTTTCATATTGACAGAGTTCTATTTTTTCGCCAATTGTTCCTATTTTATCAGTTAAGTGTTCAAAAACGGTTCTGTTCTCAATCTTAAGTTGTTTAAGATGTTCAAGGTTTTCAGGAAACTTATCAAGGGCAAGCTCGGCAATATTGGTTGTAAAATCTATAAAGTTCTGATTTTTAGCGACAAAATCGGTTTCACAGTTTAAAACAACCATTACTCCTGATTTAAAATCGCTGTTAATCTTTGCGATTACACAACCCTCTGAGGCTTCCCTGTCGGCACGCTTATTTGCAACTAACTGACCTTTTTTTCTGATTATTTCAATCGCTTTTTCGAAATCGCCATTTGCTTCGGTCAGAGCATTTTTACAATCCGCTATGCCTGCTGCTGTCAGCTTTCTCAATTTAACTATATCTGCTATGGTTATTTGTGTCATTTTACTTTAGCTTTATCAATATCTTTTTCTGACTTTGTAATTTCTTTTTTTGATATTATTTTTTTTGCAGGTGATTTTTTCGGAGATTTTCTTATATGTTTTACCTTTTTTTCTTCCGGTTCTTCTATTTTGTCTTTTTCTTGTTTTGACTCTTCATCCTGCACAGGAACAGGTGTTTGTATTTCTGATTCGGGTAAAACTTTTATTTCGGAGTGAACAGCAGTTTCTTTTTTTGTTCTGGTTCTTTTCTCTTTTTGAACGCTTTCACTTTCTTTTTCAACTTTTCTTTCTGCCAATCCGTCTTCGATAGCAGAAGCGACAACATTAACAATTAAAGCGATTGACTTTGAAGCATCATCATTAGCAGGGATTATAAAATCGACAGGGGTGGGGTCGGTGTTTGTATCAACGATTCCAAAAACAGGAATAGCTAATCTGTTAGCTTCTCTGACAGCGATAGATTCTTTTAATATATCAACGACAAATAGTGCAGCAGGTAATCTTGTCAAATCAGCAATACTGCCAAGATTTTTTTCAAGTTTTGACCTTTGTCTTGTAATCTGCAGTCTTTCCCTTTTGGAGAGGTTATCGAAAGTTCCGTCGGAAGCCATTTTATCAATTGTTGTCATTTTTTTTACGGCTTTCCTGATAGTTGGAAAATTAGTAAGCATTCCGCCCGGCCATCTTTCTGTCACGTAAGGCATACTGATTTTTTTGATTCTTTCAGCAACAATATCTTTTGCCTGTTTTTTTGTAGCTACAAAGAGTATCTTTCTGCCGGATTTGGCAATTTGCTTCATCGCATTACCGGCTTCATCAAGCTTGGCAAGAGTCTTATGCAGGTCAATAATATGAATTCCATTCCGTTCCATAAAAATATACGGAGCCATATTGGGATTCCATTTTCTTTTTAAATGACCAAAATGCACTCCTGCATCAAGCAATTCATCAAAAGTTGTTTTTTGCATATTTAAAATATTATTATACTATTAACGGGTTAATTTTTAACTTTTTAAAATATTCATTGCTAAATTGTTTAATTGCTAAATTGTTAAATTGCTGATTAACCATTTCGCCATTTCGCCGTTTAACCATTCAGCCGTTTAACCATTTAACAATTGTTAGTATATCATTAACGTTTGCTGTATTGGAACCTCTTACGTGCTTTTTTCTTGCCAGGTTTTTTACGTTCAACTTCACGAGGATCTCTTGTTAACAAGCCATTTACTCTAAAAATATGCTTGTTCTCAGGATTCACCTTCACTAATGCCCTTGCAATTGCCAGTTGTATTGCCTTTGCCTGCCCTGTAAAGCCACCACCGTCAAGGATGGCTCTTATATCATAAATCCCGATTGAGCTTATTAATTCTAACGGCTTTAAAATTGTATGGCGAATATGCTCCAAAGGAAAATATTCCTTAAAATCCTTGTTGTTAATACTGATATTTCCTTTACCTTCGTTTAAATAGATTCGGGCTATGGCTGTTTTTCTTCTCCCTATAGTAGTGACTGTTTCCATTTTATGATTTTAGATTTATGATTTTAGATTTATGATTTAATATATGAATATATGAACACATTTTAGATTTATGATTTAATAGTATTAATATCAATTTGTTTTGGTTGTTGCGCTTGATGCTTATGTTCTGATCCAACATATACATACAAATTTCTAAATAGTTGCTTCCCTAATCTGTTTTTTGGCAACATTCCTCTGACTGCCTCCTCGACCAAAGATGCCGGCTTCTTCTTTAAAAGTTCAACAGGCGTGGAAAAGCGTTGTCCGCTGGGATATCCTGTATGCCTGACATACTCTTTATCGGTTAATTTTTTACCCGTAAGTGTGACTTTTTCAGCATTTATAATAATAACATTGGCACCACAATCAACATGAGGCGTAAAATCAGGTTTGTGCTTGCCCCTTAACAGATAAGCGACTCTCGATGCCAGCCGCCCTAATATCTCACCCGAGGCATCAATTAATAACCATTCCTTATTTATAGTGCTTTTATTTGCATGAATGGTCTTATAGCTTAATGTATTCACTTTAATTTTTTTTAATTTTTAATATATTACTTCTTTTAAAATCAACAGTTCGGTAAATTTTTATAAATAATTGTTAATCAGAACTCTCCAAGAGTTGAATGCTCTATTACTTTACATTCGGAATAAGATGATATTCAGAAGGTTGTATTTTATTTACATGCAACTCTTGGAGAGTTTACCGAAGTATTGAAAAATCAGACTGCAAAAATATAATTTTTTTTATAATGTTATGCTTAGTTGGATTTTTTGGCTAAATATTATTTTGAGGTGCTACGAAAAATATTTATCTTTATAGCATTTTGAAAAATGCCAAATATTTCCATACTTTTGCGCTATGCCAAAAATAAATATTACAGATGTTTCATCACGCTCATGCGTGATGAAACATTTAATCGTTTTTGCGTTCCTTATATGTGCCTGTGCCGGTCCACGGACTGAGCCGGACGGGCTCGCCGGTGAGGCCCGTAAAGACAGCCTGCGGCTGTTTCCCGCACCGCAATACACCCCAGGCAAACCAGGCAAAGACAGCATTCCCCTCCCTAAAACCGTAATGGTGGATATATCCGCCTGCCCGCGGGTAAAAGCCGGCAAACCCAAAACCATCCGCTACACCCGCTACATCAAGCCCGGCGTCTCCTTTCTGCCGCAAAACGACGATGATATAAAAAACAATAACCCGCCCGTAAAATCCCAACTGCCCGTAGCCATCAAAGCAGGATCTCCCAATAGGATATTTGTAAAGACGCACAGCCGTGCGTCTCAACGTGATACGTCTCAACGTGATGATACCATAAAAAAAAAATATTATCGAACCAATCCCCCCACAAACGAT
>JACQWN010000182.1:0-570 GCA_016209245.1 Bacteroidia bacterium | reverse complement strand
ATCCCGCCACAGACGATACGCTCCAAATCCCCAAATCAATTAAGATAAAAAGCATCTCTTCTTCGCAGACGCTGTCAGGTTCTCCGAACGCTGTCAGGTCTTCCCAAAACCTGTCAGCATCTGAAAGACCCGACAGCGTTTTGTACAATCTCCAGCCCGATACCTTCCCTCCCCCTAAAACCGTTAAAGCCGGCAAGCCCGTCCAAACCCCAGCCCTCGCACCCCGCTACCGCGAACACACCATCTATACCCTTAAAAATTACAGTATTGAGCAAGGCATGAACTCCGCCTACATCCAGTGCATTCTTCAAGACAGCAAAGGCAACCTTTGGTTCGGCACACAAGGCGGTGGCGTTACTCGCTACGATGGCGAAATGTTTACGCACTTTACCGAGAAACAGGGCTTAAGTAATAATAGTGTATGGTCAATCTGTGAGGATAAGTCGGGAAATCTCTGGTTTGGTACGTAAGGCGGTGGCGTTACTCGCTACGATGGCGAAATGTTTACGCACTTTACCGAGAAACAGGGCTTAAGTAATAATAGTGTATGGTCAATCTGTGAGGATAAGT
>JACQWN010000181.1 GCA_016209245.1 Bacteroidia bacterium | reverse complement strand
GTAATAATATATTTATAGGCAATGGTAGTGGAAGTGATAATACTACAGGTAGTAATAATATATCTATTGGTAAGGATGCTGGATCCGGAAATCAAACTGGAAACGGAAATATATTTTTAGGTTATCAAGCCGGTTATAATGAAGCCGGTTCAAATAAACTATATATTGAAAATTCTAATGCTGATGCAACAAATGCTCTTATTTATGGTGAGTTTGGTAATGATGTCATAAGATTTAATGCAAGTGTCGGTATTGGCACATATCCGGCTTATAAATTGCATGTTTTAGGTTCAACCCCCGATGATGCTTCATTTCAGGGTTTAGGATATTTTGTTAATAATGTTACAAATGATGATGACTGCGGCATCTATGCATCCACTAAATCAACAGATTTTTATGGCTACGGCGGTTATTTTGAAGGTGGTTATATGGGTGTAAAAGGAAAAGTTACATCTATAGGAACGAACTCTTATAGAGGAGTTTATGGAGAAGCATCAGGAACAGGAACAAAATACGGGGTTTATGGTAGTGCATCAGGTAGTGGCACTAATTACGGCGTCTACGGAAGTGCCTCGGGCGGAACAACAAACTACGCAGGATACTTTAATGGAAATGTCAGTGTAACTGGAACATTATCAAAAGGCGGAGGTTCTTTTAAAATAGACCATCCACTCGACCCTGAAAATAAACTTCTGTATCATTCATTCGTTGAAAGTCCGGATATGAAAAATATCTATGATGGAATTGCCGTGTTGGATGAAAATGGTAAAGCCCTGATTCAATTACCGGCTTACTTTGAAGCATTAAACAAAGATTTCCGCTATATGTTCGCCCCAATTGGCGCACCAATGCCAAATTTATTCATTGAACAGGAAATAGTTAATAATCAATTTATTATAGCAGGTGGTGTTCCGGGAATGAAAATCTCATGGCAGGTAACCGGTATCAGAAAAGACCCTTTTGCCGAACATAACAGGATTCAGGTCGAAGTCGAAAAAACACAGGAAGAGAAGGGGTATTATCTTTACCCTGAAGTTTACTCGCTTCCGGTTTCAAAAGGTATTGATTTTAAAATACAAAGACAAAAATAAGTAGATATTTGATTTTTTTAATAGCTTTGCAAACCTGAATAATAAATAATAATATTTTACGTTTGTTTAAAAAATCGGTCAAATTATATTCAAATTTTTGCCATTCGTCAAAATATTTTTAAAAAATCAAAAATAGTCGTTACTTTGTATCTTTTATAAAAAACTGATTATATGAAATTGGAGAAGAAAGCAATTTTTATACCATGGGATTTTACATCCAGTTGTGAATATGCATTTCAGCATGCCATGAACTTTACAGGGCTTCTTGAGAGCGAAATTGTTCTGGTTCATATCATAGGTAATCCAAAACAAGAAAAGGAAACTCAGAATAAATTAGATGCCGAGGCAAAAAATCTTTACAATAAATATAAGGTAGAACCAAAAACTTTGGTCAGGGTCGGAAAACTTTATTCGACTATAACTGACATAAGTAAAGAGTTCGAGACATCGTTATATGTGATGAAAACCGATGGAGTCAAAGGTATGCAAAAATATTTCGGCAGCAGGGCTATTAAAATAATATTTGAAACACAAGTCCCTTTTATAGTTGTACAAGCTCCGCCAAAGAAAAAGGAATATAATTCAATTGTCTTTCCTATTGATTATAGCTTTGAGAGCAAGGAAAAATTACATTGGGTAAAATGGTTGTCACGGATATTTAAAACACAGGTTCAGATAATAACACCCGATATTGTTGACTCCGGTCACCGGCAAAAAATAAAGAACAATGTTATTTTCACAAAAAACATCCTGAATGACGAACTGATTGATTATGAGATTATTGTGGGCGCAGGTAAAGGGGAATTTGCTAATGCAGTTATGAATTTTGCCAATAAATCAGATTCTGACCTTATTATAGTAATGGTTCCGAAAGATGTCGGATTTCAGGAATTTCTTTCAGGGAGTAAAGCTCAACGGATAATTGCTAATCCATATAAAGTGCCGGTATTTGCTATTAATCCGCGTAATATCAGACGGCTTGGCGGATTCGGCGGCTAATAATTTGCGAAACAATATAAACTGCAAGCGCAATCACACTGCCAAGAACAATACCTCCGAGTATATCTCCGGGATAATGAACCCCTAAATATATCCTGCTGTATGACACTATACCCGCCCAAAAAAATATCGGTATGGTATAAAACAATTTTTTTAATATTAAGGAAGTAATAACAGCAAATCCGAAGGTATTTGCTGCATGAGAGGAAACAAAACCATAGCTTCCGCCTTTATATCCGTTGACCAGATGAATAAGCTCCTGCAATTGTGAATTATGTGATGGTCTAAATCGTATAAATATATTTTTGCAAAGATGGACGGATAGCTGATCACAGAAAACGATAACAATAATAATGATAAAAATAAGCCAAAACGATTGTTTTCCGAACTTTTTAATAATAAGATACAAAACAAAACAATACAAAGGAATCCATGTAATTGTCTGGCTTACCCACCACATTATAGTATCCCAAAAAGGGGAATGAAAGCCATTCAGAATAAGAAATAAATTTGTATCCTGTTTATTCAGCCATTCGAGCATTTGAACATTTATATATTTACGGCAACGATACTTTTGATTTGTGGAACTTCTTCTTTTATTGCTTTTTCAACACCCGATTTCAAAGTTTGAATGCTATAAGGGCAACAACCGCATGCGCCACGTAATTCAACTTTTACGATTAAATCATCAGTAATCTCGACTAATCGAATATCGCCACCGTCGGCCTGAAGGAACGGCCTTATTTGTTCAAGAGCCGCAGTAACCTTTTCATTTATTTCATGTTTCTCCATAATATTAATTATTTATATTAATTAACAATAACCATTTTTGTAACATGCTTTTTTGAACCATCTTCATTTGTGCAGAAGACCATATATACTCCTGATTTTACCTTGTACCCGTCAAAATTTCGGCCATCCCATGTAGCTTGTCCGCCTTCTGCGGTCGTTTCATATACAATGCAGCCCCCAATATCAGTAATTTTTACATTACAATTAGCTACCAGATTAGTAATTGTAATCAAACCACTATATCCGGGCCTTACAGGATTGGGATATATATAAACATCTTTAAAACCATCACGCCCTTCTGTAGCTGTACCTTTATATGAAACAATTCCTTTGTCGGTTCCGAAAAAGACCTCCCCGCTGTCTCCATCAATTGCGATACAAAAAACAGTATTTGATAATATAGGGCTGTTTTCAGTATTAAAATTCAAAACTTGTTTTGTACCATCCTCCGACATAAGGAAAACTCCTGCGTTATGCGTAGCAAACCACTTCTGGTTGGCTCCGTTTATTTCAATATCAGTTACTGTTTCGGTTTCAAGCAGATATTGAGCCGTTCCATCCACTTCTACAATTATACGCTGGGCATAAAAATTATCACCCGAAAAAACATTCTCGGGATTATAATAAACTACTACGCCGGCATTTGTTCCTAACCATATATATCCGTCTTTATCCTGTGCGATAGAATATATATCATTGGTAATTGATTCACCATGCTCATCAAGAATACTGAATGATTTATAATCATCATCTTCAATATTATCAAAAGTCCCTTTTTCATCAAATACAAATAAACCGACTCCCCGCGGTAAAGTGATCCATTTATGTCCAATGTTTGTTACAATAATTTCATCAATAAAATCACCATTGAAAAAATCGTCATATTCCAATGTTTGCCATGTTCCATCAGCCATTTTGACCGAAACCGGATTATGAACCATTGAATTTGTAATCCATAAATTATTATTTGAATCAAACGCTAATCCACTGATACGGTAATACAACTGAGTAGGAAAAATCGTATTTAGCGTGCTGTTATTATTTCTGTAAACATTAACAAGTTGATTATCATAAAATTCAAGTAAACCGCCCCCCCAGGAACCAGCATAAGACTGATGCGGATTTGAAGGATTAACAATTACAGATACAATGTCATAGCATGAATATGAAGATTCAATATAACAAGTTGACCAAGTTTGGTCAGAAAAAGTATATACTTCACCTGTCCTCCATATATTATTCCATGCAGCATCACGGCCTCCCGGAGCAGCTTTAAGAATACCGCCTTCAATATCCATATCTATTATTGAATTTGTACGGGGGCCATTCGGACAATAATAAAAAACCTCACCATTTTCCCTTCTATTGACTAATCCATTTATTTCATCTGCAATCCAAAATTGCCCGTTATCGTATATCCCATTTCTTGGTCTACTGTTATTGTATGATATTATTGATTTATTACCATTATCAAAATATGACAAAAACCACCAGTGAAAAACCAATAATTTATTATTACTGCTGACAATCGAATAACATAGCTCATTTTTAGTGGCTTCTATCATACTATACACGCCATTATAATAAGAATAGACTGTATCGCGGTATAATGATGGTGTATCAGGAACTATAGTGTGGATATTAAAAAAAAGCTCTGCATCATTGTAAACAATGAATTTGTGAGAAGTGTTTGGAATATCAATCATCCTGTTCCAGCTAGAATAATTGGCAAGATTTGAGCTATTTATATCTGCTTTGTAAATGCCATTTTCGGTCGCAGCATAAAAAAATTCTCCATCGAAAGCGATTTCATATACTTGTATTTTTGAACCATTATCCCCTATGTAATATGTATCAAATATTTCTTTTTTCTCAAGATTAAGAACAACTATTCCAAATCCGCATGAGAGATATGCAAATGTATTATTAAATAAAATATTATTGATTGATTTATTTCCTGTTATTTGCTTGTTTTTAATATCAGGAATATTAATAATTTCATTACCGATTAGCAAATCAATATTTCCATTTTTATAGCCGACAATTAAAATATTGCCGTTGCTGTAATAATTTATAGTGCTGACCCCGATATCTGATAAGCCGGTTATTTTTGTAATTTTTTCAAGACTGTTGTCGGATTTGTTATAGGAAAAAAGAGCGTCTTCTGTTGCGCAATAAATCTTATTTCCACAGGTTGCAATTTTCTTCCCCGTAAAAAATGACAAATGGTCTCTCCATTCACTAACCCTAATCTGTGATGAAGCGAATAATGCAAAAAAATTTAAAAAATATAGTAACAATATTATTTTCATTAAGTGAAAAAATTACTTTTGCAATAATAATAAACATAAACTAATTTCAGGAATTGTTTATTGTTTTAATGTAACTATTTAGGTCATTATTTTTTTTGTTGATTATCCCATCGAAGTACGAATTTTTTACGAATACTTGTGGTGAGCTATGTCGAACTATACGAATTACGAATTTATCCTAAACCCGACAGGTCGCAAAGCTCCTGTTGGGTTTAAGACTTTCGTAATTCGTAAGTTCGTAGCTTTTTCG
>JACQWN010000180.1 GCA_016209245.1 Bacteroidia bacterium | reverse complement strand
TCTCTTCCTCCATCACCACCTTTCTAAACCCTTCTTTTGCTGTTTGTGAACCTTTTTCAATTAAATTCATATTATATAGCGGCAAATAAATTATTAATTGTGTGTTCTTTTAACCTTTCTTCTGCTATTTCAGCATATTCTTTTGATATTTCCGAACCTAACCATTTTCTTTTCAGTAAATGAGCTATTTTAGCAGTTGTACCACTTCCCATGAAAGGGTCATATACAAGATCATTTTCATTTGTCCAAGTGTTTATTTGGTCAGCTACTAATTTTTCAGGAAATATGGCTGGATGATTATAAGCCACTTTGTCCTTTGTTGAAATACCACCACCTACAGAATAGAAAAAAACATTACCAACTTTTTTTTCTGTTGTTCTTTCAACCTTTTCGTAGTCTAATGAGCCATTTGGTCCTCTGTTCTTCATATTGGCAAGCCCTTGATATTTTGTAGGTTCTGTAATTGGGTTAAATGTTTTAGGACTTCCTTTTGAAAATACAAACATATATTCAAAATGCTGATGATACCTATTACCTGTTTGCGGCATTGGATTGTTTTTATAATAAATCAATGTAATTGTCAAGCATGTTGCCCATTGTAATCAAACAATTTTCGTTATATATTTTTTCAAGTTTCATGATGCAAATTTAAACAATTTTCTTTTCCTATTTGTAAATATGTCATGTCTTTTTTAATATGTACTATAACGGCTGTATAATCCCAATTACGTTTATTTACCTTATATATTTTTAACGTTAAAATGCTTATTTTTAATTCTCTATCCGATTGCAACCGATCACAAATGAATAAATATCTACTTTTACAAACATACATAATAATTTTCAATCAATACATATTCCTTATATTTATATATAAATAAATTTCATACATTTGCATTCTGATAAATCTTATTTATTTAAAATATTGATTATGAAAAATATATTAATGTTATCGCTAAACCTTTTCCTCTTAACTGTTTTGTCCGGACAACTCTTGGCTCAGAGTAAAGAAGAAATAGACAAACGGGCATTAAAATACTATTCAAACCAAGAAATAAAAGAGATGCCTGCATATAAGATTAAGCAAATCAATTATTTATTTACCAAATCCTTCATTATTCCTGATGAAATGAAGGAGAAGGTTGATCCTGCTCAAATTGATATTAATCAATATACAAGAATAAGGGAATATGATTCACAAAAAAAGGTAAATCTTATTAATAATGGTACGGTAACATCTGAAGCAGATGCATTCACAGAAAAATATATTATCCTGTTATCAATCAAAGAGATTCAGCAAGCGTATAAAGATATTGAGGAGGGAAAAGAGCTTCCATAGTATCATAGCAAATAGCAAGTAGTTGGAAACAAGCCGGTTTAATATGGTTTCCCTAAAAATATTATTAAAAATACATTAAAATATTTCCAAATATAGAAACCGCATTATATCTTTGTAAAAAATATCGTTAATGGAAAAACCAATAAGAATCGTCTTTCTTAAACAAGCAGAGGACTTTACAGATTTCTTGGATCATACTGCAAGAAAGAAGTTATTTATAGCGATTCATAAAGTACAAGAACGATTATTCGGCGAATGGTTTCAGAAATTGCAAGGTTCTGACGGAATATTTGAATTTAGAATATATTCAGAGAATAAATGAATAAGACTATTTGCATTTTGGGATTCAAGCGGTGATATAGAAACATTAATAATCAGTACACATGGTATATATAAAAAGACTAATAAAACGCCTAAGTCTGAGATTAATAAAGCAGAACAAATAAAACGAGATTATTTTTCATTATTAATTAATAAATAAGAATTATGAGAAAGAATAATTATAAAACAGCAGAAGAGTTGGAAAATAAATATTTCGGGGAAAAAGGCACTCCGGAACGTGACGAATATGAATTTGAATTAAAAATGGAATTATTATCCGAAGCCTTAAAACAATTGAGAAAAGAAAAAAATCTTACACAAGAAGAACTTGGAAAATTAATTGGTGTACAAAAAGCTCAAATATCAAAATTAGAGAATAGTGTTACGAATGTTACATTGACAACTATTTTGAAAGTATTTAAAGCTTTAAAAGCTAAGATAAATATTAAAATTGAGATTGATAAATACCGTGAACTTGCAATTTCTTGATAAAACGTATGAAACAATTATATAAAATCAAAACATTGCTTATCCTGTTCCTGCTTGGTTATTCTTTTAGCCAGGGATACAGCCAGGTTACAACCCATACAGGTGTTATCTGGAATCTTATAGGTCCGAACCAAGGCGCCTGGGATTTGGTAGCTAATGTCGGATTATCATCCGGAGCTTCAAGTACGCTTAAAGATATGAAAAACACTACAACTGTGGCAAGCCCTGCCCCATATATCTTTAACAACGAATGGACCGCTATGAATACAACCCTTTTTGTAAAAAATAATTCATTCGATTATATTAATACAACATTGTACAGCGTGGTTGATGCCGCTTATAACGCAGGTTCTCCGGTCAGTACAGTTTCTAATGTTGCCGTCAACGATATATATATTGTAAAATTGAGAGGAACCTCCGATTATGCCGTGCTCAAAGTCACTAATATTACTTTAACTTCAAGCGATAATCTCGATAAAATAGATTTTGAATACAAGAAAAACTTTGTTGCGGCAAGCTATTGCTCAGTATATGCTATATGCGACGAGTACATATATCAGGTTCAGGTCGGAAGCATCAACAACATCAGCAATTGCACAAGCGGCGGTTATGAAGATTATACAGGGCTTTCAACTGATATGACGATTGGACAAAGCTATTCAATTACCGTTATTAACGGATATGGATACCTTTCCGATGAATGCGGAATCTGGGTTGACTGGAATCAGGATGCCGATTTTAATGATGTAAATGAAACAATAGTCGTCAGTAATAGTCCTGGTAATGGTGAACTGTTAGGTGACGGGCCATATACTGCGACCATTACACCATCGGGAGGTGCAAACACCGGTCCTACAAGAATACGAATACGCATTGTCTGGGCTGAAACGCCAAGCCCTTGTGATAGCTCCACCTGGGGCGAAACCGAAGATTATACGATTAATGTCGTTCCGATTAGCGGACATCAGACCTATTATACATGCAGCGACATTTTCTATGATAGCGGCGGTGCATCAGGGAATTACTCCAATAACGAAAATTATATGGTAACCTATACATCCTCGAATTACACCTGCATCAGAGCCGTCATTGATTTCTATAATATAGAGACAAATTTCGATTATCTATATATCTATAATGGAACAAGCGATTCGTCACCTTTGCTAGTGTTGCGACAATTTAATTTTAAGACCTCACAGGTTTTAGAAACCTGTGAGGTCTGGATTAAAAAATTGTTTTCAATGTTTCATTTTTAAATTGTCAAGACACTAGTTACTTTCACAGGTTCTTCAATTGATACGGCTATTGCTTCAACATTAGACGACAACGGGACAGCGTACTATGGTCTTTCAGGGAGTCTTACATTCAAATTTACTTCCGACGTCGCTACAATTAACCCCGGCTGGAAAATTTACATTGATTGCCCTGAAAATTGCATTGCACCTGTTTGCTCCGAGAACGAAATTGCAAACGATTTCTGTCAGACTTCAACGCCTTTATGCAATCTTAACGGATATTGCGGAAATACAGGCGGAGCATATACTATTGACCATTCGGAGCTAAACTATAATCAGCTTGGTATTTGAACTGCTGGAGTCCGAGAAAAGAAGCTGATGGAGTAGTGACTGCAACAGGTCTTGTACCCGGCCAGGAATATATGATTATGATTGACGGCTGGGGCGGCGATACATGCGAATATTCTTTTGCTGCAAGCTCCGGTATTGTTATTGCTGATGCCGGTGAAGATAAAACAATGTGTGAAGGGCAAACAGTAACGCTTACTGCATCCGGCGGCACAGGATACCAATGGAGCACAGGAGCAACAACACAGAATATCAATGTATCTCCATCAGTGACGCAAACATATACAGTTACTGTCACCGGCTCAAATCCCGATTGCCCTGGAGTTGACGATGCCGTTGTATTCGTTAATTCAACAGATGCAAGTTTCTCCGGTCTTGACCCTTCCTATTGCGCCGATGATAATGCACCTGTGCCGCTGACAGGCGATTTCCCAACAAGTATAAGCGATTTCAGCGGAAACGGCATTTCAAATGACTCAATTTTTACTCCTTCTGTTGCCGGTGTAGGCACTCATTCTATTGCTTATACTTATGAATATTCAGTAGTAACTATATTTTCTGATGATTTTGACCCTTCTCCTGCAAGCGGATGGACACATGGCGGCTCTAACGGCGATTCATGGGCTACAGGCACCCCGCAAGGCGGTAACGGAACCAATTTGAATTCAAACAGCAATCCCGACCCATTCCTCGACCATAGCTCAAATATTAATAATCATGTTTATGGGCAAGGTCTTGGATCAGGAACAGGCGATGGTGTTGGCGGGCATTTCGATAGTTCTAACGAATGGTTGCTTTCCCCGCCTATTGATTGTTCCGAGCTTACAAATACAGTTCTGAGCTTCTGGCGGTATGCCAATTTTGAACAGAGCTGGGACGAATGTTATGTTAAAATATGCAACGAACCTTCACTGACAACATGGTATAATTTGGGACAAACCCTTTATCCGCAGGATGAACAATGGACTCAGCGTATCATTGATATTTCACAATATGCCGATGGAAAATCGTCAGTTTATATCCTGTGGCAATCAATCAGCGACGGCGCCCAGACATATTCCGGATGGAACATTGACGATGTAAGCATCACCGGTGTCCAAAGCGGTGGGTCCTGCACAAGCACCGAAATACAAACAACTACCGTTTATGCTAAACCGACCTCGTCGTTTACAGCAACTAATCCTGCATGCAACAATTCCAACTCAACTGTGACATATACCGGTTCGGCAAGCTCCGGCGCTACCTATAGCTGGAATTTTGGCGGTGGCACAATCCAATCCGGTTCAGGACAAGGTCCCTATCAGATTTCATTTCCGGCATCGCAAAGTTATACAATATCGCTTGGTGTGACTGAAAACAGTTGTTCTTCAACTGTTTCTACCCAGCAAGTTACTGTCCCCACTGCAATTTCACTAACACCGGCACAAACTAATGCTAACTGCGACAATTCTGATGGTAACGCTTCTGTTGTCGCATCAGGCGGAACATCTCCTTACTCTTATGACTGGTCTCCAAACGGCTATACAGGAGATGGTACATCAACTTATTCAAACCTTCCCGCAGGAACTTATACCGTGACTGTTACCGACTCACATAGTTGTACAAAGACAAACACTTTTAATATCAGCAATATCGGGGGTCCAACCGTAACGACAAATATTCTTTCGAATGTAACCTGTTACTACGGTAATAACGGGTCGGCTTCAGTATCGGCAACAGGCGGAGTTGGTCCTTATACTTATTTATGGTCAAATAACGCTACTACAACAACCATCAATAATTTGACCGCTAATAATTATTCTGTAACAGTTACTGGAGGCAACGGTTGTAATGCCACCGGCTCGATTTCCATCACACAGCCCACAGATATTTCCGTCTCAGGCACTGCAACAAATGTTTCCTGTAATGGAGGGAATGACGGCTCTATTGACCTTACCGTTTCAGGAGGCACTCCAGGTTATGCTTATAATTGGAACACCGGACAGATTTCACAGGATATTTCGGGCTTAACCGCCGGTGTCTATACTGTTACAGTGACCGATATAAATATATACCCTATTCATATTCATGGAGTTCCGGTCAGACCACTGAAGATATTTCAAAATTACAGGGAGGCAATTATTCCGTCACAGTTACCGACAATACCGGATGTACAGAAACAGAATCGGCGAATGTAATCGACCCTGCTGTATTAACTATCTCATCAGCGGTTACCAACGTTACATGTTACAACGACAACGATGGCAGTATTGTTATTTCTGTAAGCGGCGGGACACTTGCTTATTCGTATAATTGGTCGAATGGTTCGACACAGCAGAATATTTCCAGTCTTGCTGCCGGTAATTATTTTGTGACAATTACCGATGCTCATCCCTGTACAAAAATTCAGGGTTTTACAGTTAGCGAACCTTCTCAATTATCTGCATCAACTACGGCAACAGATCCGTTATGTTATGGTTATACGAATGGCGCTATTGATATTACTGCAACAGGCGGAACTTCTCCATATTCTTATCAATGGACAGGTCCCAACGGATATAGCTCTTCACCTCCAGGAGGGGATATTTCCGGGTTACAGGCCGGAACTTATTATTCTACTGTAACCGATACTCATGGATGCACTGAAACAGCTTCCGCAACTATTACAGCACCTGAACAAATAACCATTACAACAACATCAGTTAATTCAACTTGTGGAAATAACGACGGTTCGGCATCTGTTACGAATGTCACAGGCGGAACCGGAGGATATTCATACAGTTGGTCAACAGAAGCAACAACTTTGGCTATCTCAAATATATCGGCAGGTTCATATATTGTCACTGTCACCGATAGTAATGGTTGCACCGCACAATCTGTAGTCAATATAAGCGATTCCAACGGCCCCTCAGCAAATATTAATATATGGAACGATTTAGACTGTAATGGTGATGCGGATGGTTCCGCTACAGTAACCGCTTCGGGAGGTACTCCGCCATACACATATCAATGGTCTTCCGGAGGCGGAACAAACGCATCTGCCACTGGGCTGTCAGGTGGTTATTATTATGTAACGGTTACCGATCAGGATGGATGTTTTTCAACTGCTTCGATCGAAATTCAAGAGCCTGATGCCTTAATTACCTCAATATCCGCAAATAATGTAAATTGTAACGGAGATAATGATGGGAGTCTTGACTTAAATGTATCAGGTGGCACTCCTCCATATTTTTATGAGTGGAATACCGGCCAGACAAATCAGGATCCTGGAAATCTGATTGCAGGTTCTTATCAGGTAACTGTAACAGACGGCAATAATTGTCAAGCAACAAATTCAAGTATTGTCACTCAACCCAATCTGCTTACAGTAATAACCGTCGGTACGAATATTCGGTGCTATGGCGCTGCCGATGGTTCGGTAACTGCAAATGTATCCGGTGGCGTATTCCCGT
Organism: Bacteroidia bacterium; assembly: GCA_016209245.1. Classification (GTDB taxonomy): domain Bacteria; phylum Bacteroidota; class Bacteroidia; order Bacteroidales; family BM523; genus JACQWN01. The sequence continues at coordinate 7,513 of JACQWN010000180.1, read as the reverse complement.
ATTTTTATCTTTGGAATATGGGATGTACAGGCGTTACATGTAACGTCTCTACACCCGCCACATACACAGTCACCGTTACCGATAATAATGGTTGTACAACGTCCGACAACGTACTTATTACTGAACCTTCTACATTATCCCTCGTTCCAATAATTACAAATGTTTCATGCTTTGGCGGAGCCAATGGTACAATTAATATAACTGTATCCGGTGGAACACCGTCATACAATTATTTTTGGTCAAACAGCGCTACTACACAAAATCTGAACAACCTGCAAGTCGGACAATATGATTTAACGCTGACCGATGCAAATGATTGCCAGTTAAATGAAAGCTTCAATATATCCGCTCCAGCCCAACTTCAGGCAACTATTAGCTCATCTGCCGTTTTATGCTATGGGGAAAGTAATGCATCGGTCAATCTTACGGTTTCCGGAGGAACATTTCCTTATTCGTATAATTGGAACACAGGTCAAACAAGCCAGGATATCAATAATCTCCCTGCAGGTGATTATTTTGTCACAATTACTGACGAGCATAACTGTACAACATCAGCAAACATTACCATCGGACAGCCTTCCGAATTAATAACAACAGTAACAACGACTAATTCAACATGCAGCATGGCGACCGGTTCGGCAACAGTTACGGCTAATGACGGAACCTCTCCATACACATATTTATGGTCAACCAGCGGGACTCAAAATTCAATAATAAATATTTCAGCAGGCACTTATTATGTGACAACAACCGATAATAACGGTTGTTCTGAAATTGCTTATGGAAACGTGAATGATGAAAATGCCGGAACTCTCGGTGTCGAATACAACAACATTGTCAAACCTTGAAGGAGGCAATTATTCAATCACGGTTACCGATGCAATCGGTTGTATTTCGACCGCTACGCAAAATATTGATGAACCTGATGAAATCATTTTGACTTTGACAGGAACCGATGTTTCATGTTATGGTGCAGGAGATGGTTCAATTAATCTTGAGGTTAGCGGAGGAACACCGTTCTATCAATATCAATGGAGCAATGGCGCTTCTACACAAGATATTTCAGGCCTTGATGCTAATAATTATAATGTCGGAGTATTGGATAATAATAACTGTTATGTTTCCGGTAATATAACAATAAATGAACCCGACCCGTTTACTGTTTCTCTAACACCGGTAAATATTTCAGAAATTGGAGCTAATGACGGTGCCGTAAATACGACTGTTTTTGGCGGTACTCCTCCCTATATCTTTAATTGGAGCAATGGCAGCACATCAATGAACATTTCGGGGCTTGGTCCGGGAAATTACATGCTTACAGTTACAGATGCAAATTCCTGTACGGCAACGGGAGCGACAATTATAACCGAACCTGTTTTATCTCTTGAAATTTCCGGTTCCATCCTGACACATCCGGTTTGTCATGACGCTCACACAGGGGCGATTGATATTACTATAACCGGTGGCGCCGGCGGATATACATTTTTATGGTCGAATGGTGAAACCGACCAAAATATTTCTGGTTTGCATGCAGGAACATACTTTGTTACAATTACTGATGCTAATCAGATTACATTAACCGATTCATTTGACATTGTTGAACCTTCCCGCATTGAAATGGAAAATGTAACTGTTCCTGCGAGTTGTAACATTGGAAAAGACGGAAGTATAACTATTCATGCACAAGGCGGTTTGCCCCCTTACATATTTGCATGGAATACAACCCCTGTTCAGACCGATTCCATTGCCACAGGGCTGGGTGCAGGGAATTATAATATAACTATTACTGATTCTGCAGGATGTACATTGACAGATACAATTATATTAACTGCTGCCGATGTTTCCTGTTTGTTTATTCCCGATGCATTTACCCCGAATGGTGATGGAAAAAACGATGAATGGGTAATCCTTGGCATTGAATACTATCCTGAAGCCGAAATTGAAATTTTCAACCGGTGGGGAAATAGAGTTTTTTCATGCAGAGGACATTATGAAAACGATTTCTGGGATGGAACTTATAAAAACAGGAAATTGCCTACATGTTCATATATTTATATTATTAAACTTAATGACGGATCAGAACCGATAAATGGAATCGTTACTATTATTCGTTGAGTGATATTGATTGATATTTAGCCAATGTATAAACATTGTTGCTGAACAATAACAAATAAGTATTAATTTTGTCAGGATTTTAAAAAAAATAATGAAAAATTATATCTTTTTATTTATTTGTTTAGTACATATAAAGCCGTCATTTTCGCAGGGAATTACCGATTCGGCTATTTTCATTCCTATGTTTTCCGCAGCTTACTCCTTACAAATTCCAGGTGGTGATATGGCAAACAGATTCGGAATAAATTCAAATATTGGAGGCAATTTTAATATTAAATTTAAAGCAAACTGGATCTTTGGTCTAAATTTCGGCTATCTGTTCGGAAAACAAATAAAAGAAACAGGTATCTTCGATAGTATTGATGATTCCAACGGAGAGATTATTACCATTTATGGCGATTATGCAGAACTTAGCGTGAGCGAGCGGGGTTTTCATGCTTTTGTTTCTGCCGGGAAAATTTTCCCTGTATTTAAAAAACAACCTAATTCCGGTATATTGGCGCAAATTGGTACCGGTTTTTTGCAGCATAAAATATGGATTGAAGTTGACGGTAATAATGCCCCGCAACTTTCGGGAGATTACCGCAAAGGATATGACCGGCTGACTAACGGCTTTGCTATAAATGAATTTTTAGGGTATATTTATTTTAGTAAACATCATTTAATCAATTTTTATGCAGGAATTGAGTTAATTCAGGCATGGACAAAAAACCGGCGAACCTATAATTATGATACAAGAATGCGGGATGTTCAACAACGGCTCGATTTGTTATATTCAATTAAAGCCGGATGGATTATTCCACTTTATAGAAGAGTGCCTGAGAAATTTTATACTTATTAGCGAATTATCAGTTATGCGAATTTTATATGATTTATCAATACGGCTATATTTACTATCAATAATTATCGCTTCTCTTTTTAATAAAAAAGCTTGGCTTTGGTATCAGGGGCGAAAAAGATTGTTAATAAAAATTATTGAACAATATCAGCGGGGGCAACGAACCTTATGGATACATTGTGCTTCTCTCGGCGAGTTTGAACAAAGCAGACCGGTTATTGAAGAATTCAAATCAAAACGACCTGAATTTAAAATCATTCTGACATTCTTCTCCCCGTCAGGTTTTGAAATCAGGAAAAACTATGAAAAAGCCGATTATATCTGGTATCTACCTATAGATTCAAAAAAAAATGCTAAAAATTTTATTGACATTGTTAAACCCGATTTAGCTGTTTTTGTCAAATACGATCTTTGGTATCATTATATTAACACATGTTACCGGCGAAACATACCTGTATATGTTATTTCAGCAAATTTCCGCACCGAGCAGGTATTTTTTAAGTGGTACGGCGGATGGTTCAGAAAAATTTTAAAAATGTGCCGTCATATATTTGTACAAAACAACCCATCAAAAGAATTATTGAAAACTATCGGAATAGAAAATGTTACTGTTGCCGGCGATGTAAGGTTTGACAGGGTTTATGCTACGGCAAAACTAGCAAAAGAAATACCTTTGCTCGAAGCATTCAAGCAGGGTAAAAAGATTTTTATCTGCGGCAGCACATGGGAAAAAGACGAAAATGTTATTATACCTTATATAAATACGATGCCGGAAAATTTTGGCTTGAATTTTATTATTGCCCCTCATATTGTGAAGCCGGATAATATTACCCGCATAATAAAACAAATTTCCAAAATGTAATTAAATATTCTGAAGCTACTGCTGAAAATATTTCCGGCAAGCATGTTCTTATTATTGATAATATCGGCATTCTTGCTTTGGCTTATAGATATGGAAATTTTGCATACATCGGCGGCGGCTTCAGCAAAAATCTGCATAATGTGCTTGAAGCAAGTGCATTCGGTTTACCTGTAATTATCGGACCTAATCATCATAAATTCCCCGAAATAGCTGAAATGATTGAGCTTGGCGCTGTATTTACCGTATATAATTCCGATGAATTTAAAATAATATTAAATAAATTAATTTCCGACAGTGAATTATATAAAAGAGCATCATACGAAGCGGGCAATTTTGTTAGTTCCAGAACGGGAACTACACGAATTATTTTTGATAGTATATCAATGTCGTTTAGTTAAGAGATTTTTATAAAAACGATTTGAGATTCCTCACTTCGTTCGGAATGACAATTTTTGTAATAGTTTAAGGGCGGAGAGGGCGAAATGTAGAGACGTTGCATACAATGTCTCTACATTCCGCCCTCTCCGCCCTAATAAAAAATTATTACCTGTCATTCCGAGACCTCAAAAAAACCGTTGGTTTTCTTTATAAAGCCAATGACATGTTTTTGTTAAATGGTTAATTTTCAATAGGTTGCAAAAACATGTCATTGGCAACGAAGTGAGGAATCTTTTTTTTCGCAACAGGTTATTGAGAAGTAACTAATTTTGTATGTATACGTTTTTAACAACCCATTGTTGAAAAATTTATTAGTCGCTAATAATCAGGGTTTTATCAACAATTAAACTAAAAATCCGAATTTAAGCATTTTATATAATAAAAAGAATATCAGTTGAATATTAATATTTCAAAAGGTTGTTAATAAGTATGTTTATATTTTTGTTTGGTATTAAAGTTTTAGATATATTAAATTGCATACCCTTTTCTACCAAAAAGAAAATGTACCTAAATCATTCATTAAAAACATATTAAATTTTTCAAATGGAAATGTTTGTCGAAGAAATGTCAGCAAAAGTAAAAATAGAAAAGAAAACATACACGCATCAGGAAGCGATTCAGGCGTCAACTGAATATTTTAAGGGTGATCAACTTGCCGCTACCGTATGGGTAAATAAGTATGCCCTGAAAGATTCATTTGGTAACCTTTATGAGCTTACGCCTGCCGATATGCATCGCCGTATTGCAAAGGAAATTGCCCGGATAGAAAGACAATATCCTAATCCCCTGCCTGAAGAAGAGATATTCAATTTGTTAAAAAATTTTCGGTATCTTGTACGGCAGGGCGGACCAGTGAGCGGCATCGGAAACGATTTTCAGGTAGCTTCGTTATCGAATTGCTTTGTTATAGGCATTGATGCTGATTCTTATGGGGGCGTCATGAAAATTGACCAGGAGCAGGTTCAACTGATGAAACGCCGCGGTGGCGTCGGGCATGACCTGTCGCATATCAGGCCAATGGGAAGCACTGTGCTTAATAGCGCTTTAACTTCTACCGGAATAGTGCCGTTTATGGAAAGGTACTCAAATTCTACCCGTGAGGTTGCCCAGGATGGACGCAGAGGAGCGTTAATGCTAAGTCTTTCAGTTAAGCATCCTGATGCCGAAAAATTCATTGATGCAAAAATGACCGAAGGAAAAGTCACAGGCGCTAATATATCAGTCAAAATTGATGATGAATTTATGAAAGCGGTCATCGAGGGAATACCATATATCCAGCAATACCCCGTTGATTCACCAACACCAAAAATCACAAAGGAAACTGATGCATCCCGGCTTTGGCAGAAAATAATACATAATGCATGGAAATCGGCTGAACCGGGTGTGTTATTCTGGGATAATATTATTAATGAATCTATTCCCGATTGTTATACCGACTACGGCTTTAAAACCGTTTCAACCAATCCCTGCGGTGAAATTCCGCTATGCCCTTACGATAGTTGCCGGCTCCTTGCTATTAATCTATATAGCTATATTGATGCTCCGTTCACACCGGATGCAAAATTTAATTTCACTCTCTTCAAAAAGCATGTTCATTACGCCCAGCGGATTATGGATGATATTATTGACCTTGAGCTGGAAAAAATTGATGCAATACTCGCAAAAGTCGCCTCCGACCCTGAAGATATTGAAATAAAGAGAAACGAAAGAATATTGTGGGAAAATATAAGATATAAAACAAAGCAGGGAAGAAGAATGGGTATCGGTATAACCGCCGAAGGCGATATGCATGCCGCTCTCGGATTAAAATATTGCAGCGATAATTCAATTGATTTCTCAGTCGAAGTACATAAATCACTGGCTATAGAAGCATATCGTTCCTCAGTAAATTTAGCCGGCGAAAGAGGACCATTTGAAATATATGATTCACTTCGCGAAAAAAATAATCCTTTTATTAAAAGGATCCGTGAAGCCGACGAATCATTATATAACGAAATGATCAAAACCGGAAGGCGTAATATCGCCTTGCTGACTATCGCCCCAACAGGCACTACAAGTCTTATGACCCAAACTACATCAGGCATTGAACCTGTTTTCAGAACAGTATATAAGAGAAGAAGAAAAGTAAATCCTAATGATACCTGTGTAAAAGTCGCCTTTGTTGATGAAGTAGGCGATGCATGGGAAGAATATAATGTTTTCCATCATAAATTTCTTTCCATGCTTGAAATTTATGGGCATGAAGCCGGCAAAGTCGCCGGCTATTCCGATAAAATTATTAATGAATTGATGCAAAACTCTCCCTATTATAATGTTACTGCAAATGATATAGATTGGGTGTCGAAAGTAAAGATGCAGGGAGCTGTGCAAAAATGGGTTGACCATTCTATCAGTGTAACTGTTAACCTGCCCAAAGATATTACGGAGGAAAAAGTTTCAGAAGTTTACCGGACAGCATGGGAACATGGATGCAAAGGCGTAACGGTTTACAGGGAAGGTTCGAGAACCGGGGTTCTCATAAGCAAAGATAAAAGAACCGGAGCCAAACCTATTACTACCGACGCTCCAAAACGCCCCAAAATGCTTGAAGCAGATGTAATCAGGTTCCAGAACAACAATGAAAAATGGATTGCTTTTGTAGGACTGCTCGATGGTGTCCCTTATGAAATATTTACAGGAATAGAAGATGATGATATATTTTACATTCCAAAAACATTAAAAAAGGTCAAAATAATTAAACTCAAAGACTCAGAAGGAAAATCGCGTTATGACTTTCAATATACCGATAAGCAGGGATATAAAGTTACATTCGAGGGCCTGTCGCGGTTATTTGACAATCAATACTGGAATTATGCCAAGCTGATTTCAGGTGTTCTTCGCCATGGTATGGCGATACAGCATGTTGTTAATTTAATAACCTCTTTAAGTCTCGACAGCGAAACTATCAATACATGGAAAAACGGGGTAGAACGTGCATTAAGGAAATATATACCCGATGGTACACCCGCACAGGCGGTAAAATGTGAAAATTGCGGCAGCGATAATCTTGTTTACCAGGAAGGTTGCCTGATATGCAAAAATTGCGGGACATCTAAATGTCCTTAAATATTATCTTTTGCCTTCATTTCTAAACCCGACAGGTTGCGAAGCACCTGTTGGGTTTGTTCGCATATTTTCTTCCCTCCGCTCGCTCGAATTTGTAATCCGAGTGTAAGAGATATTAGCATTTGTAAACACTCGGAATACAAATCCGAGCGAGC
>JACQWN010000173.1 GCA_016209245.1 Bacteroidia bacterium | reverse complement strand
TTAATAATTTATTTTGCCATAATGTTTATTGTTTCATTTTTTATGAGCAAAAAAGCCGGCGCCACTTACGGCCAATCAACAACACTTTCATTTACAGCGGCAAGCAATAATTTTGAATTGGCAATAGCCGTGGCGGTAGCGGTTTTCGGTATAAATTCCGGCGAAGCATTTACAGCCGTTATCGGCCCTCTTGTTGAAGTTCCTGTAATGATAGGTTTGGTAAATGTCGCTTTTTGGATTAGAAAAAAATATTTTAAATCTCTTGAGTAAGTCAAATTTATTATGCCACAAAGACACGAAATTTTAAACGGAGTATAATGCTCGAATTACCACTGAAAACTTTAAGGCGTATAGCCTATGTTAGCCACTGGATTTTGTTGTTCAGTTAATTGAAATTGAAGTTGTTCTCTAAAAGTTTTACCTAATGTATCTATTAAAGGAAGGTTGTATGTTGCCTTTGTTTCAATTCCTATTTTAGCAAACTTAGTGTAAGCATCCTTTAAGACACTATCTTTTTCAGCAAATTTATTAGTTTCCTTTGCTAATACTTCTTTAAGTCTTTCTGTTGTAGATTTTGTTTCCATTTTTATTAAAATTAGAAAAATACTCTTGAATGTACAAACGCTTTTCCACCTAATCTTATTATATACTCACAAATTAAATCATTATAATTCCTAATGAGTTCTCTTAATTCTTCATTATTGGAATAGTCTTCAATTTTCAATTTTAAAAAATTAGTTAATGTTTCGATACCTATTGATCTACCATGTGAATGTCATATACTATTATTGCTAAGTTTATTTGCAATGTCTTCGGCTCTTTTTTCTTTTTCTTCTTTTGTAACAGGCTGTTCATTTGATTTGTGAGTATTCCAGTCTTTGAATTTGTAATTTACCAACCAGTCTTTGAGTAAAGCTATGGTTAAATTTCTTGCCATTTCAAAACTCCTTAATTCTGCTAAATCTATTTTTTGGAGAATCATAAATTCAGCTTCCGTTAGTTGGTTATTAGCAGATTTTTCAATAAGTTCTTCTACCTTGTCTAAATATCCCAAAGCAGGCACCCAATTTTTTCCATTATATACTTGTGGGTCAATAGGACCAAGTGAAGAAGAATAATCCATATAACTTTTTAATTAACAATCGCTTTTTTCATAAATCTTGTGGCTAATATTTTTGTTGAATCTATCATATTCAGAATATTAAAATCGACCGCAAGATAATATTTTTTTTATTATCAACGCCGAATTAGTCCCCCCAAACCCAAAAGAATTTGACAGAAACATATCAATTTTTGCATAAACGGTTTTATTGGGAATATTTATTAATGCCGTGTCTTTATCCGGGTTTTCGAAATTGATGTTAGGAGCTATAAAATCGTTTTGCATCATAAGAACAGAATAAATTACTTCGCTTGCTCCAGCCATCCAGCATTCATGTCCTGTCATTGATTTGGTTGATGTAACATAAGGATTTTTTTCATGAAAAATTTTGTGAATTGCCAGCGCTTCATTTCCATCGCCTACAGGTGTTGAAGTGGCGTGGGCATTGATATAATCAATATCGAGCGGAGAAATATTGGCTTCCCTCAGCGACATTTCTAAAGCTCTTACAGGTCCTGCAACATCGGGAACAGAAATGTGGTTTCCGTTGGATGAAAAACCATAACCTAAAACTTCGGCGATAATTGGCGCACCTCTTTTTTGTGCCGATTGAATACTTTCGAGAATCACTGTAGCGGCACCGCCGCTAGGCACCAATCCGTCTCTGTCACGGTCGAACGGACGTGAGGCCTTAGCCGGTTCATGCTCGCGTATTGAAAAAGCGCTTAATGCATCGAAGCTGCCCATGGCGCAGGGATTGATTTCTTGTGCACCACCGCAGATTATTGTATCCTGCAAACCGCTCCTGATAAGAAGATAACCAATGCCTATAGCATGCGACCCACTGGCACAAGCCCCGCTAATCGTAAAATTTATACCTTTTAATTTATATATTACCGACAAATTCATTGTAACCGTTGAATTCATACCCTGGAATATAGCTCCCGATCCTATTAACATGGTATCTCTTTTTTCCCTTACAATATCTGTGGCTTGAACAACGGCTTCGGCAGTGCTGTCATTTCCATAAAGAATTCCAACCTCATTTTTTTCAAGAAATTCCATATTAATTTTTGCGTTTTGAAGCGCTTCTTCCGTAGCTACATAAGCATATTCTCCAGGCGCACCCAATCCAATGCGGGAACGGCGGTCAAGCCTCCCTTTAAGCTGCGGCCTTTCGACCCATCCCGTTAAACCGGACCGGAAACCAATCTCTTTTCTTTTTGTATCAAGTATTATCCCCGATTTACCTTCATATAATGAATCTCTGACCTCCATCAGATTTTTACCTATGCAGGAATATATTCCCATCCCGGTTATTACTACTCTTTTCATAGAATTTTTATTACTGTTTACCATAAAATATAAAAAAACACTGAAACCTGCACTATCTCGGCAATTGAAGCTATATCCCGTATGCTACTGTGCTGATACAATGCTTAAATCATCGTTTACTTTGATGTCTTTTTATATCTTCTGTCAATTTTATCAATAAGTCTTTCTTTTCTGTAATAATTTTTTGATTTTTTAACCATGCTTCAATCTCGTCAAAATCCCAAGTTGTACTAAAGCCCTTATTAAGTATTTCTTTAAATTCTTTTTCGCAAGCTGAAGTGTCTATATCAAGCATTTTTTTTGTTATATATTGGAGAAAAAGACATATCGCTTTTTTGTCTGTTTCTTCGCAAAAGGAAAACGCTTTTTCAATTAATTCTAAAGAAGCATTATAATTGCCAGTAACAATATTGAATTCGGAAAAATTAAGGTAATTGCCAGCATCTTTCGGATCTAAATCAATTGCTTTTTTATAATCCTGAATTGCTTTATTATAATCGCCTGATTTATTATAAGCAATAGCACGACTATTATATGCCTCGGCAAAATCAGGTTTTATTTCTATCGCTTTGGAATAATCCTGAATTGCTTTATTATAATCGCCTGATTTACGATAACCGATACCACGATTAATATATGCATCAGCATAATCAGGTTTT
>JACQWN010000172.1:603-5370 GCA_016209245.1 Bacteroidia bacterium | reverse complement strand
TTTCGATGCTAATAATCCATCGGCAGCCACTCATGTACTGAATATTAAAAGCCCTGTCTGCACATTCGAAGGAACAGGCATTATATCACGGGCATCTGCCGGTACGGCTACTGTCTTCGGCCAATTGAATTTTTCAAGAGCAGGTTCAACTTTGTTTTACAGAAATACAAGCACACACGATTTGCAACAGGTAAAGATAACTGTTAAAAACGGATGTACGCTCGATGCATCTGGCTCCGCTTTCGGATTGCAGATATCATCCCATAATGATGTCGCTTTATCATCAAATATGCTGACAATAGGCGAGGGGATAAGCGGTATTTTAGATATGGGAGCGGGAACTATTACAGGTAAATCGGTAAATGATTATTATTCAGGAATCATTTTAAATTCCGGTTCAAAATTACGGACTGCCAATATAAACGGATTATACGATGACTCTCAGAATACCTGCATTGCGGCACACGTTTTCTCAACCTCTGCAAATCATAGAATGGAGCTTAATATTAATGCCAACAGTACTATAGAGTATTATGCAACCGCCAACCAGCTTGTTACAGGTAAATATCCAAATGGAGAAAGTGTTAGCAATATAGCAAGCGGCACTTCCGCACAATATAAATATGGGATACTTGATATTAATCATCAGGGTACTGCAGGAACAAATTATGCTTACCTTGCCGGTAATAATGTATTTGTCAGAACCCGCCTTGACCTGACCAATGGTGAATTCCGCTTATCCGACGGCGGTTCTGTCAACGGCTATACCGTTACTATAGAGAATGGCAATAATAATGCAGTAACCAGTACTGATGTCGCCTACATAAGAAGTGAATGTGTAAATGGTTCAAATATAAATAATGCTCAGCTCGATTGGCAGAACATTGGCGCAAGCGCAAACGAATATACATTTCCTTACGGTATGTATCATACGGTGTCTCTGGCAATAAAAAAGCTGCCGGTAAAATTTACCCCATCAGGATCACCGGCTATTTTATCTTTAAAAATTTCCACAAGAGCGACGGGTAGCGATAATTGCCTGTGGTCCGGCATTTCTGTTGGAGGAAATGTAGCTGCCGTCTCAAATATAGATATGTGTGAACCGAATTCAGCTTTAAGTTGCGTAATTGACAGATGGTGGGATTTCACAATTAATGATAATATTACAGATATGGGCGGCTCAGGAGCGACTGTATCATTTTCTTATCTTGGCGACGAAAATACAGTACCGCAATATCCGACAAACGAGATCGGCGTAATGCATTGGAATGGTTCAACATGGGACAACGGAAAAGGTGTCACTGGCGAATCAACGCCCACAGGCTATGCCGGCAATCAAACCTCCGGACAAGTAAATACTGTTATTGCTTCCGGCTTAACAAAATTCTCTCCTTATATACTTGTTAAACGTCCCAATGGACTTCCTGTCGAGCTGTTATTTTTTAATTGTCAGTGTCGCGGAGCGGCTGTCGAATTTAATTGGGCGACCGCCAGTGAAATGAATAACGATTATTTTACTATCGAAAGAAGCTCCGATGGAATATTATTTCAACCTGTTCACATTGAAAAAGGTGCCGGAAACAGCAATACCATTATCACTTATTCTTTTATTAATAATGTACAGACACGCCATGGAGTGTCTTATTTCCGCCTGAAACAAACCGATTATGACGGAAATTTTAAATATTCCGATGAAATTTATGTCAATTGTTCCGGTGAGGCTTTAAGCGCTCCTGCGATTAATGTTTTCCCGAACCCGGCAAATCAGGGCGAAAGCATTTATATTTCTTTTTCAGCGCTTCCTGATGAGGAAATTTCGGTCAACATTGTCAATATTTTAGGTGAGCAAATTTATTCAGAAATTATTCCAGTTATTAAAGATATGTCTGCTTCGGCTACTTATGAACTGAATTTATATTTGACTGCAGGTATATATTATTTTGTTGTATCGGCAGGAAGTAAAAGATATTATCAGAAATTTATTATTAAATAATCATAAAAATTTGAAACAAAATTCATGAATTTATATAGAATCAGTAAAAGATTGAGAGATGTTTGCTTCGCAAACATCTCTCAATCCCCAAAAATATAGTACAATTATGAATGATTTTAAAAAATAATAAATTTAAAATAATAATAGGAGGGTTAAATATGAAAAAGTTATTTTTAATATTAGCGTTTACTTTTTTGACCAGCGGTTTTGTTAATTTCGCACAGATTGGTCAATTACCTGAAGAAAACGTCATCCCGCCAGGCGGCGATGACGCATGTGTTCAGAATCTGATTGCCCAGATGTTTGCATGTCTGACATCGTTGAACGTAACGGGTAATCTTATTGAAGCCAACGACCAGTTGCATCTGTTTGTATTCTATGAATCAACTGATCCGGCAATTAGAGGCAAGATTCAAAGTTGCGTGTCGGATTACAACAACAGCCGAAATGAATGTGCTGATGCGCCGGTCATGGTAATCAAGAAAAATTAGAAAACGTCATAACTGTTGCTGTTGCTGTTGCTGTTGTAGAGACACGGTGCACCGTGTCTCTACATCGGCATCATTCACACCATCGGCATCATTCATGCCACAGGCATTGGTTTGGTCATTGTGCAAGACACGGTGCACCGTGTCTACAATTCATGCGATGGGTAATGATAATGATTCCATGCAAATGATTAGGCACGATTTGGTATTTATTCATGTGAATAAAATTCATGTGAATAAAATTTTATTAAAAAATTGGTGTTTTAAAACATAAATTTATTATATTTCGCAAAAAATTGTATGACAACCTTGTTTGCACTCGTCTTCAGACCTACCGTGTACCCATATCTTTTATCAAGAGAATTGTCGTACTCACCCCCTCGGTCCCCCTCTCTACGAGCAGGGGGATGATACTAACGTATTATAAAACAGATTCGTTAATATTTCAAATAATACGGATGTATCGCCCCTCTCTATACATAGAGAGGGGAACTAAGTCGAGCGCGAACTGATAAGATTTATGCTTCTATTTTGGACGCTTGGTCATGAGTAATTACCACACTGTTAATTTTTTCACAAAATTGTTAATAACTTTGAAAAAAAAGTGAAACATTATTATATAAGGAACGTAAAAGCCTATGATTTTTAAATTTAAAAAATTTGAGAAAGTTAATGAATTGAAAACAAACTTTTAAATTGTTTTTTATGGGTATGAAAAAATTATTAATTGGTTTTAGCGCAGGGATTGTCCTGGCATGTGGCGTTTTGACGGTTCAGGCACAGAATGTCGGGATAAGCAATGTGGCAGGATTTACACCGCAAAATCTGCTTCATGTTCATAATAATACCGGTACAGCTGTTTTCCAGATTACGAACAGCACGACTGGCTCGGCGCTCGGAGCCGGTTCGCTTATCCGGTTGATTTCCGATGATTTGGAATTTTTACACCAGGAAGCCGCCGGAAACATGCTGTTCAATATTAACGATGCCTGCTCGTTTGTATTTAATGAAAACAGCAACAACGCCGATTTCAGAATTGAGAGCGACGGCAATGCCAACATATTTTTTGTTAATGCCGTCGCTAACAATATTGGTTTAGGTACGAATACGCCGGCGGCAAGCTCTTTGCTCGATATGACCGCCTCAGGTATTGGAGTTTTGATCCCGAGAATGGGGCTTGGGTCAAGGCCCGCCGCACCAGCTAATGGTCTTCTATATTACCAGACAGATAATACTCCCGGATTTTATTACTTTGATGGCGCTACATGGTTTCGCTTTGCAACCGGTAACGGCGCTGGCTGGCTTACATCCGGTAACGACGATATTACTGATGAAACCAATTTCCTCGGTACTACCAATGCCATTGATGTTGATATAAGAACAAGTAACACAAAACGGATGACCATAGAGGGAACTAACGGTTATGTCGGTATTGGCGTTGATGCTGCAAATGAACAGCTCGAGATTTCAGCTAATTTTCGTTTACCCGCAACAGCAGCAGGCCCTGTTGGCGTTATCTATTCCGATGCAAACCGCTATATCCATTCTTTTGGCGGAACAAGTAACTTCTTTGCAGGAGTAAATGCAGGAAATTTGACTTTAACCGGCACAAATAATACAGGAGTGGGATATCAGGCATTATTATCCCTAACTTTAGGCGTCAGCAATACAGCGTTGGGAAATATGGCAGGTGACGGAATAACGACAGGGACAGGAAATGTTGCATTGGGTTATAATACGGTAGGATCAAATTCAACAACGGATGGGCTCATTGGAATAGGTTACCAGGCATTGGGTTCTGCAACCGGAGCCGGAAATCTTGCAATAGGATACGGAGCGGCTGATGGATTAACAACCGGCACAAATAATATTGCAATAGGGACCGATGCACTTGGTTCAGGGGGCGCTACAACAGCATCCGGAAACACTCTTATTGGCTATCAGGCAGGCGATGCTATTACAACAGGTCTAAGTAATGTTGCAGTAGGATATAATGCAGTAGGGGCAAATCAAACAGCGACTGGATTAGTAGGTGTAGGTTATAATGCATTAGCAGCGGCAACAGGAGCAGGAAATATTGCAATGGGCTTCGCCGCAGGTGATAATATTACTACCGGAAATTATAATATTCTTATCGGTTATAATGTAGATGCGCCTGCTGCCGCCACCAGCGACCAACTTTCTATTGGCAATTTGATTTTTGCTACTGGCGGTTTTGGCTTAGGCACTACTATAGGAGTCGGGAATGTTGGCATTAAGACAAATGGTCCGCTTACATAATTAGAC
>JACQWN010000172.1:0-558 GCA_016209245.1 Bacteroidia bacterium | reverse complement strand
GAATGCTGCTGCGGCAGTAGTTATTCCCGATAATGTTTCACTCTTTCGGCTTAATAATCAAGCCGGTGCGCAAGCCAATGCTCTTTCCGTTACTACTCCGCAAGAAGGACAATTTCTTACTATTATAAACTTAGATAACAATCAAGCCACTTTTGCTGGATTTACCATACCGGCAGCCGGAACAGGTAGTTTTGTTTATGAAAATACAGCGTGGCGAAATATATCGCTTAATACCGGTAGTAATCCATCGTGGTTAACAACCGGTAATGCAGGTACGATTGACGGCACTAACTTTATTGGCACTACAGATAATATACCTTTTAATTTCCGAGTGAATAATCTAAAAGCAGGAAGAATCGGCATAGCAGCAGACGGTAGCGTATTTTTGGGTTATCAGGCAGGCAACGCTGATGATTTATCAGATAATAGAAACACTCTTATTGGTTATACGGCCGGCGATGTAATAACAACAGGTACATATAATGTTGCAATCGGCTATAATGCGATGGGTGCAAATACAACTGAAGGAGGTTTAGTAGGAATTGGCTATAATGCTTT
>JACQWN010000171.1 GCA_016209245.1 Bacteroidia bacterium | reverse complement strand
TTTGTCAATTTCATGGAACAAATCGTCATAATAAACTTTTACAAAATCGCTGGTATTGTTTGTAGCCAAATCAAATTCTGTAAAATTTAAAATAATCGTTGAAGCGCCGGGTGGCTGAATAGTCCATTTACAGTAATAATGGTCTTTATAATCACATTCACCGCTGCCGTCAGAAACAACTCCTGATAGATCAGTTATAATTTGATTATTGGTGCAATATATGACATTATAAGATGCTTCCCAGCCATGAGCGGTAACAGAACCATTAGTTATGAACTCTACCAGCATGCCTGTGGCTGTTGATGTAAAAACATCCGGAGTGGTTGTATCACTAGCTATAACAGGCGGATTGCTCCCTGTAAGCTCTGCGATAACTGTGCTTCCCGTTGACGCTCCGTCATGTATAATTACTTTATCATTTGGCTCCAGCTCAAATTTGTCAAATACTAGCTCGACATAATTTCCACAATCCGTTTGGATAAGCCAGGAACACTGTTTATTATTTTCATAATTCATTATACCACTACCATCTTCAAAATTCCCTTGCAAACCAGTGAGAATTTTCAGAGGTGAGCATCCTTGCGGATAATTGGCTGCAGGATAGATATGAATAACGGCCGATTGCCATTCCGAAAAATTCTCAGTACCGGGTGTGAGGTCGTCAACATAAAAATATCCGTTGTATGTACCACCCCAGCCCCAGTTCATATGAAAATAATTATCACCCTGATAACCGTCGCAGTTCCATGCATGTCCGCCGGCCTCTCCAAAGCCGGTATAGATAACCGGATGAGCATTGTCAAGATCGGTTTTGATAAGTTGTTTCCATTCCGTATCGGAAAACATTTCCCTTTCAACCGCCTCAACATCGCCTGAATATTTAAAATAATTCGTAATAGCATACGGCTCTGGGGATCCACTTGAACCGTCGGGCCCGTAATACATTTCAACAGCCACACCGCAATGATATAACAATGTGCAAATTGCATCATTTACTTCACTTATTTCATGTGGCATCTGTGTCCATTGATAAGTAGTATTTCCAAAATTAGCTGAAAGAGTGCCGTAAACATCATGATAATCAGAATTGGAACCCTGCCCTGTTATAGGATAATTATAATATTTGAATACCTGCGCCATAGCCACGGCAGTACAACCTGCATAAACATGTCCGTTCGAACCTCCGGCATCGGAAGGGCAATATGCATTATATGGATAATCCTGATTCCATTGTAAAAGCAATAAAGGTGCGACCTCCTGAATATCCTTTGTATTTTTCAAAGAAGATTGCTCTAATTCACTCCAGGCACGACCGATATCATCAGATTGTGTCAAATTGCGTTGTCGTGCATAATTAATCTGTTTTGTATAAAAATCAAGAAATACAATTAAAGCCGGAGGTAAATTTTGATTTGTATAGCTTCCCGCAAAAGAGTAACCGAGAATAGGAACAACCGCATCTTCGGCTGAAACTATAATAAACCCACGCTCATTGCTCACATTAAAAATAAAGTATCCCGACTCATTTGCCTGCACCTCCGTATTGACAGGATATAAAGTATAGTTGATTCTTGTATCAATCTTCGGTCTGTAAAGCAGATAAAAATTCACAGCACATTTTTTGGCCCTCTCCTGCTCTACTTTGCCTGCATAGCAAATGCACACTATCAGAACAAATCCTAAACAAAGGTATGGTTTCATATAATTATTTTATTAATAGAATTATCATAACCAATAATTTCTACCGGAACAACAATTAAGCCTCCAATATAATCAATTCTAGTTTTCATAAACAAATAATTACATTATCAGGAATTTTAATTTGTCCGGAATAAAAAATTCTCCATTTTTTTGAACCCTTAATACATAGCTTTTGTATTTTATCGAACAGTTTATTTTTATTTTTGCTTTTTGCAATGAAAAACCCCCCATTCAGTTCATAGTTATTATCAAAATCAGGATTTAAAAGTAAAATCCAATAATCAGGATATTTTTTTATCATTTCCTGAATCGTCAGGTAATGATATTGTATTGTACTTTTCATAATATTTATTTTTTACAAATTTATATATTAATTTTCAATTATTGTTTGAGCAGTTTCGTTATCTTAATTCCGGTTTCTGTGTCATTCATATCTTAACGCGTCAATAGGGTCAAGCTTCGAAGCCCTGACGGCAGGAATGATTCCGGAAGCAAGCCCAACAGCAATACATAGTAAAATACCGCTTACAATCCAAAGCCATGGTACTACAAAAGGCCCTTCGGTAAAGCTTGAAACTACATTACCTGCCATGATTCCAAGAACAATACCAAGAATCCCGCCAAATTGGCCAATTATGATGGATTCAAATAAAAATTGCCAGAGAATAACCTTGCTGTTTGCACCCATGGCTTTACGTGTGCCTATTTCCCGTGTACGTTCAGAAACTGAAACGAGCATTATGTTCATTAAACCGATAGCAGCGCCGATTAAAGTAATTAAACCAATGATAATGGCTGCACCGGTGACATACTTGATATTGTCCATCATCATGCTTACCAAGCTATCGCTTTTAATAATTTCAAAATTGTTTTCATCACTTTTACGAAGCTTGCGGATTATTCTGAAAAGTCCTTCCGCTTCACCAATTGCAAAATCAAAAAATTTGCTGTCGGTAAGCATCACGCTTATTCTGTATGACATATCGGGTCTGCTGAAATTCTGCCGTAAATTTGTTAAAGGCAGGAAACATAATTTATCTCCCCTGCCTCCCATGCTGGTGCCCTTTTCTTCAAGCACACCAATCACTCTGTATTTTCCATTACCTATATTTACTACTTTATCCAATGGATTTTCATTATTATTGAACAAATTTTTTTTCAATTCGCTGCCAATAATGGCTACATTGCGGTTTAACTGAATTTCCTGTTCAGTGAAATTTCTTCCCTGTGCTATATTATATCCCGATGTAGTAATATAAAGCTCATCAATACCGATTACAGGAATATTCGGATTAGTCTTGTTCGATTTATATTTTAATGTGGCTGTCCATGTCCCGCTTACTGAAACGGAAACTACTGCCGGAAAATTAAATTCTTTTTTGAACCTTTGCGCTTCCCTGAATGAAATATAACGATAGTCAATTCTATTGTGATTGTCTCCCATATGTATGTGCATTCCGCGGTTTTGTATTGTGAATGTATTAGCGCCCATGCGCGAAAACTCACTGCCGATTGACGCTTTAAGAGCATCTATGGCGGTCAATATGCCTACCAGTGCAGTAATTCCAATGCCAATAATCAGCACTGTCAGTATAGTCCTGAGTAAATTGGCACTGATTGACCGTAATGCAATTCTAAAATTTTCGCTAAGCAGGGCAAATTTCATAGTCATCTGTTATAATTTGTCAAAATTAGTAAATATTTTTATCTTTGCAGATAAGAGATGCCATCTTTTTTTGCTACATGCAGATAATACTGCTTGTGGAAACAAAAGATGGCATCTCTCCGAATGATAAACAGGCATTTTTGAAACATGAAACAAATTTTCAAAAAATTCAAAGCGGATATCCGGCATTCTGACTGGCTGAATCAGATAGCCCGGAAAGAGCCGATCTATAAAAAACACGATGAAATCCGCAGTGAATTTGAACATGATTACAATAGAATTTTGCATTCGTTAGCTTATCGTCGCCTGAAACACAAAACACAGGTATTTTTTGCTACGGAAAATGACCATATCTGCACACGCATCGAACATGTAAACCATGTTAATTCCATAAGCTACACCATTGCAAAAAACCTTGGATTAAACACCGAACTAACTTCGGCTATTGCTATCGGGCACGATTTAGGCCATTCTCCATTCGGACACACAGGTGAAAAAATATTATCTGAAATCGTCACTCGCGAACTTAAAGAACATTTCCGGCACGAACGAAACAGCTTGTACTTTATTGATAACATTGAAACTTTACCTAATCCCGACAGGGAAGAAAACAATTTAAATCTTACTTATGCCGTACGTGATGGTATAATTTGTCACTGCGGTGAAATTGATGAAAATTTTATTCGCCCAAGAACTGAAATTATTGAATTGGAAAGCATTGAAAAACCTTACGATTATCTGCCTTATACATGGGAAGGCTGTGTTGTCAAAATTTCAGACAAAATTGCATACCTTGGCCGTGATATCGAAGATGCTATTTCCTTAAAAATACTTTCACCTGAGCAATTAGAAGAACTGCGTGACACTTTACAGAATTCTTTAAAAAAGCAAATTTCTCTGAAATCCATTAATAATACTATTTTAATCCATGAGTTTATTCTTGACCTCATTAAAAACAGTAATCCTCGGGATGGATTGGCGCTTTCAAGCTCACATTTTGAATTGATGAATGCCATTAAATGCTTTAATTACGAAAATATATACAATAATAACCGTTTAATTCCTTATATCGAATATACACGATTGATTATTTGCACTATTTTCAATACGCTTGCCGGATTTTCGAATACCTCTGATATTGAAACAAACCTATCATCATTACATTGCAGCACATTAAAAGCGGGTTTTTCCGAATGGCTTGAAAAATATTCATTTCAACGTGACGAACGATTCAAAAACAAACGCATTTATGATATTTCAGATGTAAAACAATATAAAAGAGCTATAATTGATTATATTTCGGGTATGACAGATCGTTATGCTATTAAAATTTTTAAAGAAATAAATTCATTCTAAACAGTTTATATAAAATCTTAATTCAACAGGAGTGGATCAAAATGGCAAAATATTTTAAATACTTTGGAATAGTGATAATTATATTGTCAGTATGTCGCAAAGAACCGATAATGATTACTTATAATATTGTAGAAATTAATAATAATTTTATTGGGACTTGGGGAACTGAAGGTTGTTGCAGGCAAAAAATAATAATAGATTCGACCGGTAATGGACAATTCTATGAAGTTGAATGTTCAATGGAATGTAAGGCATCCGAATCTTGCACAACTGAATTCAGGACAGACGGAAAGTATCTGTTAATTGACTGTTACAAATGGTTGATTAAAGAAATGCCAACTATAATTGACACACAAGTGGTTTTGATGGGAGGACGATATAAAACTGCCTGGAGGATGATTTTAACAAAACCTAAGTCTAGTATATTTGAAAATGACATTGACAAAACATTCTATAAAATATAAGGCATTTGTCATAGGACTTTATTTTTTAGGTTTTATTAATTCAAAGACCTTTTTACCCGCTCTCTTAAGATTTTCAGAATTAATCAGCAGTAATTTTTTAGCACCTGTATTTATCTCTTCATAAGAAAATTTCTTCCAATCGTTAATTTCTTCGACCATATCCTGCTGAAACAGTTCTTTCGATAAATTTTTAATTACATGATAATTTGCAAATGAATGAGAATTGCTTCGAGCTTGCCCTGTATTAGTTATAAAAAAACCGATTAAATCGTAGATTGACTCTTTTGTATATCTGAATACATCCTTATGAATTTTTCGTTTATTAATTTTTCCTGAGAAGCATATACAAAGATATTTTTCCAGATTTTCTCTTAATATAGACTCCGCCACCGGAATGTGATATTTTTGCATTAAAGCTTCATTCCAGTATGTGTGATAAAGTTTACTAATATTAATAAGGAATGTGTCTTTTGTTCTATAATCAAAAGCTTCATCCTGATTTTTAAAGCGTTTAATATATTTCTGCTTTAATTCTATTTCTGCTTTATTTAAACTATTATCAGATAAGGAATCTAATTTATTGATAATGCTTGCAACATTTCCCTGCAGAGCATAAAAATAATATTTTTCTAAATTGTTTTTATATGGTATTGTATCAGCGTTTTGTGAAAAGGTATATGTGGTTATTGTGGCAATAAGCCCGATGATAAATATTCTGATTGATGATTTTATCATTATTTATTTTAATCGGTTATTGTTTTATTAATTTTTTAACTGTTATCCCTTTGTCAGACTTCGCTTTTATAGTATAAACGCCGCTTGACCAATTTTTTAAATCAATTGTGGTGTTCTTACTTGTTGTTTGAATTTTTTGAATAATCTTACCCTGTAAATCTATTATCTCAATACTTGCATTTTGCATTGATTCTATTTGAATTTTATCGTTTGAAGGATTAGGATAAATAATAATATAATTTTCAATTGATGATTCCTTAATTTCAGTTGAAAAATCCAAAACATAAGCTCCATTTGAAGTTCCTGCATAAAGAAGCGTTGTATCAGCACGGCTTTGAGCAAGACAATAGACCACGCTATCGCTTAAACCGGCATTTATGATCTGCCAACTTATGCCTCCATTTACGGTTCGTTTTACACCATAGCCCGAATCTGCTGCATATACAGTATTTGGTGCATATACAACATTTAGGTTAAGAGGATTAATAAGAATATCTGTAATAAAAGGCCAATATTCTGAAACATTCCAAGTTCCACCATAAGTAGATTTATACATACCATCAGACCAACTACCACCATCAATTGCTGCCCATAAGTAGCAAGTTCTGTCTGATGAAATTGCTGGAACAGTAACATTAGTAGCAGTATTTGTATTATTCCAAGGTCCACCGAAATCATAATGATAATAAAATATCCCGCCTTCTGTCCCTGCAAAATACGTTTGCCCTGAATCACAATCACAAGGATCTATATATGAAAGTGAAAGTACATTCAAATTATCCAAACTATCATTTATTTGAACCCATGTATTTCCATAATCACTACTTTCATATACACCCATTCCCTTTGTGCCAGCAACTATAGTCCCTGAAGGATAACCAGGAATCATAAGTGAAGTAGCAAAATCTATCCATTCTAAAATATTCCAATTGTCGCCACCATCAATAGATTTATATATTCCATCACTATTTGAACCTTCTCCTAATGTTGCATACATTGTATCCGGTATAGAATGAAATACTATTGAATTAAATGAATAGTATGAGACGGTATCCCAGTTTAATCCACCGTCAGATGACTTATAAAGATTAGCTCCCGACACAAATATAATATCGGGATTTACCGGGTGAACAGCAACAGCAGAAATTTCTTCACCAGGAAATCCTAAAAATGCCCATTGCTGAGAGTAACACAGAACTCCGCAAAAAATCAGACTTAAAAGTAATGTTTGTTTTTT
>JACQWN010000170.1 GCA_016209245.1 Bacteroidia bacterium | reverse complement strand
CGGCCAATACAGCAGACGTTTTAAAAAGTTATGAATGAAGTTGGTAGGAGGTAGTTGGTATTTAATAAAAAGAGAAAAAGTATGCAAAGTAAAGGATATGAAGATTTAAAAGTTTACCAGATGTCATATAAGCTGGCAATGGAAATTAAAGAAAGTTTATGACAAGAATACATTCACCTATAGAACTAGAAGAGTTCAGGAAGGACATCCTGTCAAAAAGGGATACAAATAAGCGTTGTATTACGCTTTGTTCCGGCACCGCCTGTCATGCGACCGGCAGTGAAAAAGTTGCTGCCGCTATTGAAGATGAATTAGAAAAACAAGGATTAAAGACTGAGGTGGACTTCAGAAGAACCGGTTGTCACGGCTTTTGCGAGAAAGGTCCCATTATAGTTATTAATCCTGAAGAAATATGCTATCTCCTGGTAACTTCCGAAGACGTTCCCGAGATTGTATCACAGACCTTAAAGGGGAAGAAGGTTGTAGATCGTCTGCTCTATATTGACCCAACCACAGGCGAAAAAGTTACCCACGAATCCGATATTCCCTTTTATAAATATCAGGAGCGACTTGTTTTCGGGCCCAACAGAAAGATTGACCCGACAAGTATAGAAGATTACGTTACCATCGGCGGCTATCAGGCATTGGTAAAAGCGCTTTTCGGAATGGCGCCGGAACAGGTAATCAAAGAAGTAAAAGCATCAAATTTGAGGGGTCGCGGAGGTGCCGGTTTCCCAACGGGAATAAAATGGGAAGCTGCCCATAATGCTCAAGGAGAACCAAAGTATGTCGTCGTCAATTGCGACGAGGGAGACCCTGGCGCTTATATGGATAGATCAATTATGGAAGGAAATCCTTTTGCTGTGCTTGAGGGATTGCTAATTGGCGCCTATGCCATCGGCTCTCACGAGGGTTATATTTACGTTCGTCAGGAATATCCTCTTGCAGTGGAGAACGTGAGTACTGCTATTAAACGGGCTGAGGACTATGGCCTTCTGGGAACAAATATTCTCGGCTCCGGATTCGATTTTACTGTCAAAGTGCACCGTGGAGCCGGAGCTTTCGTTTGCGGTGAGGAAACAGCGCTGCTTATGTCGCTCGAAGGTAAAGCAGGCGAACCAAGACCGAGACCACCATATCCTGCTGTGAAGGGGCTTTGGGATAAGCCGACAAATATAAATAATGTGGAGACATGGGCGACTGTTCCACTGATTATTAATAAAGGTGCGGAATTTTTTACTTCAATAGGCACTGCTCAAAGCAAAGGCACAAAAATTTTTTCCCTTGTCGGTAAGATATGCAATACCGGACTTGTAGAAGTACCCATGGGCATCACACTGAAAGATATTATCTATAAGATAGGCGGTGGAATTCCCGGGGGAAAGAAGTTCAAAGCTGTACAGACAGGAGGACCGTCAGGAGGATGTATTCCTGATGAACAGTTAGATTTGCAAGTCGGTTTTGATGAACTCACCAGTGCCGGCTCAATGATGGGGTCCGGCGGCATGATTGTGATGGATGAAGATACCTGCATGGTTGATGTCGCCAGGTACTTCATTGACTTCCTCACCGATGAATCGTGCGGTAAATGCGTCCCCTGCCGTGAAGGTCTGAGGCAGATGCATAAGATTCTTACTAATATCACCATAGGAAAGGGAAAAGAAGACGATATTGAGATTTTGGAGGAGCTTGCCGAGACCGCCGTTGATGCCTCTCTTTGTGCTTTGGGCAAGACGGCTCCCAACCCATTTTTAAGCACTTTACGCTACTTCAGAAACGAGTATGAGGCACATATTAAGGAGAAGCGGTGCCCGGCTTTGTCCTGCAAGGCGCTTATCTCATACTATATTGATCCAAATAAGTGCAATGCCTGCATGATTTGCCTTAAAAAATGCCCTGCCAACGCGATAGACGGAGGCAAAAATAAAATTCATATAATTGTTCAGGAGAAATGCACAAAGTGTAAAACTTGCCTTGAAGTCTGCCCCACTCGCTTTAGCGCGGTGAAGAAGATTTCCGGCGAACCGGTTCCCGCTCCTGTTCCTGAAGAAAAAAGAATGTTAATTAGGATATAATTGTATAAATGATTTATATCATCGGAACATATAACACTTAACAATAAATGATAAATTTTTAAGGATGAACACGAAAACAATATGGTTGAAGCAGCAGACAAGCGCTTCGACAGAATTGCAAATGTATTATTAATAAAGATTTTGAAATTAAAACAAAACCGGATAAAACAAAAGTGTGCTAGAAATGTGACTTTAAGTATTTTTGCAGAACTCATCTATGAATAAACTGAGAATATTTATAAGCAGCGTACAATCTGAATTTGCTGAAGAAAGGCAGATGTTATATGAATATCTGACAACGGATGCTCTTTTGGGACGTTTTTTCGAGTCGTTTATTTTTGAAAAACTTCCTGCAATTGATATAAGCGCTTCCGATGCTTACATGGAACAGGTAAAACATTCGGATATCTACATTGGAATTTTCGGAAAAGATTACGGATATGAAAACAAGGACGGTATTTCGCCTACTGAAAAGGAATTTGAACTGGCAAGTACTGAATATAAAACCAGGTTGATTTTTATCAGTAATCATAATGATGAAGAACGACATCCCAAAGAACGACAATTAATAAAAAAATCCGAAGATACGGTGGTCCGGAAAAAATTCGGCGATGCTAATGAATTGAAAACCTCTGTATATGCGGCACTTGTCAACCTGCTCGAAGAAAAAGAACTCATCCGTTCCGGTCCTTTTGATGCTACTGTATGTAAAGAGGCATCTATTGATGATATTGACCCTGAACGCGTGCAATGGTTTGTCAAAACTGCCCGCAGCAAAAGAGGATTTCCGCTCCAGCCCGAAACTCCGCCTGAAGAAATACTGACCCACCTCAACCTCATTAAAAACGGTAAGCTTGCCAATGCTGCCGTATTGCTATTTGGCAAACAACCCCAGCGTTTTTTTATCACTTCTGAGGTAAGATGTGCCATGTTCCATGGGAATGAAATCATTAAACCCATTCCTTCCTACCATGTGTACAAAGGCGATGTGTTCCAACTGGTGGATCAGGTAGTGGATTTTGTACTCTCACGCATTGATCTTTATGTTGGCGACCGCAGCCAATCTATAGATGTGCCGGTGCATTACGAAATACCCCGTACCGCTGTTACTGAAGCTATTGTAAATGCCGTAGCTCATCGGGACTATACAAGTAATGGCTCGGTACAAGTAATGCTGTTTCGTAACAGGGTTGAAATATGGAATCCGGGACAGTTGCCATATCACCTTACAATACCCAAACTGAAAAAACCTCACGGCTCCTTTCCGGCAAACCCGTTTATTGCAGAACCTCTTTATCTGGCAGGATATATCGAACGAATGGGTACCGGTATTCCGGATATGATTAAGGCTTGTTTGAATGCCGGACTAAAAGAACCGGAACTTGTCCAGGAAGAATCGTTTACAACCATACTTTGGAGAAAGGCAGAAGTAACCCCGCAAGCTACCGGACAAGCTACCGGACAAGCTACCGGACAAGCTACCGGACAAGCTACCGAACAAGCTACCGAACAAGCTACCGAACAAGTTACCGAACAAGTTACCGAACAAGGTAAAAGACTTATTCTTGTGATGGAATCCTTACCAATATCCTTGACAGATTTGATGGAAAAGTTGCAATTAAAACACAGACCTACATTCCTATATGATTATTTAAGACCTGCACTGGATAAGAAATGGATAGGTATGGACATTCCCGAGACCCCAAAAAGCCCAAATCAAAAATATCATCTTACGTCAATAGGTAAAGAATTACAACAAAAATTATTAACAGGATTTTTACCGCGAAAACTGCAAGTTACCCCGCAAGATACCGGGGAAGTCAGTGAGAAAGTCAGTGGGGAAGTTAGTGGGGAAGTTAGTGGGGAAGTTCGCAGGATTGTTTTAGTGCTTCATAATGAAATGAAGAGGATTGATATTCAGGATGTTTTGCAACTAAAGCATGATGATTATTTTCGGCTTAACTATATTTTACCTGCTTTAGACTCTGGATATATTGAAATGACCGACCCTGATAATCCAACCAGTCCAAATCAACGCTATCGCCTGTCTGTTAAAGGATTAGCATTAAGAAACACTATAGATAAAACACCGGTTACCGACCATGATACCACGCAAGTTACCCCCCAAGTTACCGACCAAGTTACCGACCATGTTACCGACCATGTTACCGACCATGTGAAAAAATTAATCATGGTATTTTCAGGGGAATTGAGTCGTCCTGAATTGCAGAACCTAATGGATATTAAACATACGCCACATTTCAGGGAAAGTTATTTAAATCCCGTATTAGCAGACGATTTAATTGAAATGACAATTCCTGATAAACCTAAAAGCGTAAATCAAAAATACCGCCTTACCGAAAAAGGAAAAGCATTACAAAATCAATTAAAAAGAAAAGAAAATGAATGAGATTCTTTTACAGATAGACGGAAAAGAAGTCAAAGCAAGGGTAGGGATGACCGTCCTTGAGGCAGCTCAAAGTGCAGGGCTCTCCATACCCACACTTTGTTACCACGAAAAATTGTTGCCTTTCGGAGCTTGCCGGCTTTGTATCGTGGAAGCAGAAGTCAACGGAACGACTAAGCTCGTTGTATCCTGCGTTTACACGGTTGAAAAAAATCTAGTAGTCAGAACCAGATCTACTAAGGTGAACAGAATTCGTAAAACCATTCTGGAGCTATTGTTGGCTCATGCCCCGGATTCCCCGAAATTGCAGGATTTGGCACAGGAGTATGGCGCTGATAAAGACCGTTTTGAAAAAGAATCCTCTTTTTGCATTCATTGCGGGCTATGTGTCAGATACTGCGCCGAGGTAAAGAAGTTGAACGCAGTCGGATTTGTTGTCAGAGGAATAAAAAAGGAGATAAGCTTTATTCCTGAAATCGCCTCTAAAGAGTGCAACAACTGCAAGGAATGTTTTGCGCTCTGTCCGACATCGTATCTCCAGGCAGCGTTCGTTTTAACTGAAGCTCTTGCGTTTTCCACCGGAAATTCTAATGTTTAAATTTATCCCGTTTTTTATATAACAAAACAAACCATGGAAAAAAATGTTGCAAGTGCAAAGAATCTGATAGGGCAGTCGCAAAAAATATTAGTTTTTACAGGCGCCGGTATCAGCACCGAATCGGGTATTCCCGATTTCAGAAGCCCCGGCGGATTGTGGAGCAAATATGATCCGGACGATTTTTATTTTCACAAAATGATATCGGATGAAAAAGCACGTGAAAAATACTGGGAGATGAGCTCCGAAACATACAGAATTATAAAACGTGCCAAACCCAACAAGGCGCATTATGCGATTAAGACCCTTGAGGACAGAGGTAAGCTATTATCTCTTGTTACCCAGAATATTGACGGGCTTCATCACAAAGCCGGAAATTCACAGGATAAGATAATTGAGATTCACGGAACTGTATTTACCGTTTCCTGCCTGGATTGCGGAAAAAAATACGACAGTGATGAAATTGAAAACCGGATTAACAATGGTGTAAAAATTCCATACTGTGATGACTGTTCAGGAATTCTTAAGCCCGATACTATTTCGTTCGGTCAGTCAATGCCTGCAGATAAAATGTCGCAGGCAATCAATCATGCCTGCCATTGCGATTTATGTATCATTCTTGGCTCATCGCTGGTGGTTTACCCGGCAGCTTCAATTCCTGAATATGCTATAAAAAACAAAGCGAAGCTCATCATCGTCAATCGTGATGAAACTCCGCTTGACAGCTATGCGGATATTGTAATACATGATTCTGTCAGTGAAGTAATGGGACAGATAGTTAATACTAATCGTTAAAATTAAATGAGTGTGTAACAATTCGGGGGGATTATGAGACTAACCCCACACTTGTGCCACCGCTAAAGCTACGGCGACACGCGGTCAGTGTGAGGAATAATGAAAGCGCCTCCGCACCTCACTTATGGGGTTTATCCCGTTTCATGTATAAACTGTGTTTTCTTCAATTTATCTATTTCAATTTTTATTTTATGCGCTTCCTCAAAATTTTCTGTATCAATATACTTCTCTAATTGTTCCTGTAAAAAATTAATTTTTTTCTCTTTCTCGGAAAGAAAAGATATGAATATTGAGTAATAATCATCTTTCTTTTTTAAAAAATACTCAATTGAATGATAATAAATATCGTGGTATTTCATGTTTATTAACTTCTTTATGTTCTCAAGAATTTTATATGCCCATACCAATACTTCAACCTTTTTTCTTACCTCAATAGAAAATTCATCAAAATTTATTGTTTGGTTAATTGTTCCATCTTCAAATTTATTTTCAAGAATAAAAAAATCATTTTGGTTGTACAAAATTTCAGTTTCATAAATAAATTGATTATTAATTTGCACTTTATTAGGTAACAATGTTAACGATAAACAATTTTTTTCAATTAAAGATTGTAAGTATTTAATTATTTTTATTTCATCCCTATATTTTTCTTTTTCTAATTTTAATTCTATTACAGAATCATCAATAGTTAAGATAAATTTATAATCATTGTATTTATCAATAATTAAAATCTTTGAATCATTCAAAATGATGTTTTTATATTTTTTAGCTATTTCGAAAATATTATTCATACGAATCAAGGGTTAAAAATAAAAAAAATATAAGATGCAGCTATACATTAAAACGGGATAAAATTCTGCATTTTATACATGACGCTCAATTGCCTTTCAGACGAATTGAGGTCGCTTGACTTTCGTTAGTCCGTAAGATAACGAAACGTCATATTCTTAAGATTCACGCTTAATCACGGTAGCCATAGTAACACCACCGCCTCCGCAAATACCTGCAACGCAAAAAGTTTTGTCGAGCCGTTTCATTGCATAATATCCAGTGACTAATATCCTGGCACCACTGATGCCGGTGGGATGCCCTAGAGCAATTGCCCCGCCGTGAACATTAAGCTTTGACCTGTCCCATTCAAGGACTTTTTCGTTTGCCAGTACCTGAATGGCAAAAGCTTCATTGACTTCAATAATATCCATATCGTTCAATGTCATTCCGGCTTTCTTTAATGCAGAGGGAATGGAGTAAGCAGGGCCTTCGCCCATTGTTGAAGGATCAACGGCAACCTGTGCATAAGAAACTATCGAAAAAAGTGGTGTCTTACCAAGTTCTTTGGCTTTTTTGCGGTGAGTGACAACAAGGGCTGTCGCTCCATCGCTTAATCCGCAGGAATTTCCCGCCGAAACAGTTCCGTCTTTTCTGAAAGCAGGAGGAATTTTTCCCATTTTCTCGACATCAATTTCATGCCTGATGGTTTCATCTTTATCGAAAATTACCGGTGATGCGTTTTTTGTTCCGGGTATTTCGACAGGAACGATTTCCTCGTTAAACCATCCGTTTTTTTGTGCTGCTGATGCTTTCAGGTGACTTTCGACTGCAAATTTATCCTGTTCCGCTCTTGGTATCTTGTATTTATCATAAAGATTTTCGGCGGTCTCGCCCATTCCCTGTTTTATCAGAGGGTCAATGCTGTCGCTCCAGCCGTCTTCAAGGGTTTTATTGCCCATTTTAAAGCCATCCCACCTGACATTCTTAAGAAGATAAGGAATAGTGCTCATGCTGTCGAATCCCCCGACCAGGACTACTTCAGCATCACCGAGACGGATTGCCTGTGTGGCAAAAACGAGAGCTCTCATACCTGACGGACATGCCATGTTCAGGGTTATTACAGGTACCGATTTTGAAACTCCGCCATTTACAGAAGCTGTACGTGCAGGATTCGGACCGTTTCCCGCCTGGCGGCAACTGCCGAGTATTACATCATCTATCTGCTCACCGGTCAGCGAAGCGCGTTTCAGGGCTTCTTTTATTGCAGTCGCTCCAAGGTTATATGCAGGAATATCTTTCAGAGTTCCGCCAAATTTCCCCATCGGAGTCCTTACTGCCGAGATAACAACTATGTCATTTAGTTCCATAATACTATAGTTTTAATTAATAATTTTACTTTTTTTTATTAAGCCGTCAGACACTTTTGAAAAATATTAATTTTGTTCAACTTCAAGAATATTTTTTAAATAATTAATTTATGAGTCCACTCTAAAAACCCCTTTAATCTACATTTGACACGAATTACACAAATTTAATATATTGATTATCAATTATATTTTTTAGTGATAATTCGTGAAATTCGTGTCAAAAATACTTTTTAGAGTAGACTCATTTATTATTACACTTTTTCAATAACTGTCTGACAGCTTTAACAAAATTAAAATTTAACCTAAATATACTGCCCTCCATCAACTTTGACCACCTCGCCGGTAATATGACGGGCAAGCTCGCTGGATAGAAATGCCACGACATTGGCGACTTCTTCGGGCTGACCAATCCTTCCCAGAACAATGTCCGCCATTGCAGCTTCACGCACACTTGCATCAGCGTTTTTCATCATATCTGTTTCAATTAATCCGGGAGCTACAGCATTAACATTTATGCTATATTTGCCTAATTCTCTTGCAACGGCTTTAGTTAATCCGATAATGCCTGCTTTTGAAGCGGAGTAATTTGACTGTCCAAATTTTCCGCGCATCCCGTTAATGGAAGTTACATTAATAATTTTCCCGGATTTTTGTTCGCGAAAAATAGGCGATACTGCACGGATATAATTAAAATATCCTTTCAGGTTAATGTTAAGAACGCTGTCCCACTGCTCTTCTGTCATTTTCCAAATTACACCGTCCCAGTTAATACCTGCATTATTAACAAGTATATCAATTCCGCCGAACTCATTTTTTACCGTTTCTACCATTTTATTGGCATCATTAAAGCTTGAAATATCCGCTTGTACAACCAGTCCTTTTTTGCCTGTTTTTATTACATGTCTGATTATTTCATCGGCTTCTTCTTTATGCTTACGGTAATTAATAGCAACATTAGCTCCACATTCAGCTAATTTAACAGCTATGGAAGCTCCTATCCCAAGACTGCCGCCTGTAACAATGGCCGATTTGCCTTCAAGATTAACACGAAGTTTATTGTTCGTTTCATTTTCCATAATTAAAATATTTAATGAATAATTTGATATTATTAATTTAAATAACCACTCAAAATTTTTGCAAAAATAAAAAAATATATATAATTGTTATTTATTTTGTCATCATTATATTTATTTTTGCATATTTATATACTTCTACTTTGACACATTAGCTGAAATCTTTTGAATATGAATAGTTTATATCTTGTTGTCTTTTAACATGCCTGAGAAATATAAGATCGATCATTTCTTTATTTGTTCGCTTTTTATAAAGAGTAAAGCATATCCACT
>JACQWN010000025.1 GCA_016209245.1 Bacteroidia bacterium | reverse complement strand
GATAAAACCTCCGATTGAAAAGACAAGCCAAAAATTTTTGACGACTAATGGCAGTCCCAGCAAAATACTGGTTGCTGAGAAAAGAAATGCATTTAATCCGGTATATTTTGTATCGGTTTTTGAAGTAAAATATATACCACCGATTAAAGAAGATAGTAAAAGAATTGCATAAATCAAGACACCTGTATTATAATGAGCGTCAAAGCCATTGACAAAGATAAGCTCGAAATATGAAGCCATTGTTACTGCACCTGGAATAACTCCATACATTATTAATCCAAGTAAAACTATGGCAACCAGCGAAGCGAGAATAATTCCTTTTCGGGTTACTTTAAATTTTTTAAAGTAATAAACAAAAACTATTGCTGGTATAGCAAGAAGATTCAATAAATGGATACCTATTGACAAGCCCATAAGCAGGGCGATAAATACAAGCCAGCGGTCTGCGTATTTTTTATGCGATACATTTTCCCATTTCAGTATTGACCAGAATACGACAGCGGTAAATAATGAAGAGAGGGCGTAAACTTCGCCTTCGACTGCTGAAAACCAGAATGAATCGGAGAAAGTATATGCAACTGCACCGATATATCCGCTTGCTAAAACAGCGATAAGAGAGGCGGGTGTCATTTCTTCGGAAGAGTTTATTAATTTACGGACGAAGTGTGTAATTGTCCAGAACAGGAAAAGCACTGTAAAGGCGCTTGCTAAGGCAGATAATAAATTAATGCACATTGCCACTTTTTCGACATCGCTTCCGGCGAATAACGCAAAAAACCTTGCAACAATCATGAATAAAGGAGCCCCTGGCGGGTGACCTACTTCTAACTTATAGGCAGTTGCAATAAATTCGCCGCAATCCCAAAAGCTTGCAGTCGGTTCGATTGTTGATATATATACATAAGCCGCAACGAAGAAAATGAGCCAGCCTATGATATTATTCCATAGTTTATATTTCATCTTGATAAATATTTATGCGTTATATGTTAGGATGAACAGTAATATTAAAATAAATTGAGTGTGTAACATTTTAGGTGATTATGAGACTAACCCCACACTTCAGTGTGGGGTATAATGTAAGAAACACCCACACCTCCTCAGCCAGCTTCAGCGGGCTTCCTGCAGGAAGCCCGCTGAAGTGAACAAAGAGAGGGGGGCGTATATTTGCTTAACCCCCATACAAAAGTATGGGGTTAGTCTCATAATTTCCCCAATTTGTTACACACTCAAATAAATTCTACTTTTGTGAAAGCCCAAAAATAATAATTCTATTAAAGGTATTTATATATGAACAATAAATTATTCTTTTTTAACATCAATATCTGTCTTCTCCTCCGGAATTATCTCCGTAGCATACCCAAGCTCCTCAATCGCTTTGGCTAGGTTTTCAGGAGTATTTTTATCGCTCCTGAATTTTATGGTCACGATTTTTGTTTCAACATCGGCAACTACATCTTTTACTCCTTTTTCAAAAGCGATATTTTTCTCAATGCGTTCTTTGCATGAACCGCATTGCATAGAAGCTTTTATCTTTACTGTTTTGATTTCCTTACCTGGTTTCGATTCCTGAGAAAATCCGGAAATTGTCGTTGTAAAAACGAAAATCATAATTAAAATTATAACGTTTGTTCTCATATTACACGGTTTTTAATTATTTAATTTAATTATCTTTTTTTTCAAAACTATACCTTAGTCCTGCATAAAACATTCTTCCTGTTAAGGGACCCCACACCAGCGATGCATCAAAATACTGTCCGAATGGGTCTTCCGGAGCGATTATCGGTTCTTCCTGAATAAAATCTGTCAGGTTTTCAACCCCTAAATATACACTCCATGTCCTGAAAAACTTACTTATTTGAGCATTCATTATCACATAAGCGGGAAATGTGCCGGAGCGCCTGTATGGTTCGAGATTCGCTTCCGTTGATGGCACTCTGCCGTCGCCATTGACCTGCAATGTATAATCGAATTGCCATTTACGTAAATTTGTAGCATAAGATACAGTTAATAATCCTTTATACCTGTTGACAAAAGGTTTTTCGAGCAGATTATTATTAATCGTTGCTTTCACATCGGTATAT
The DNA here is from genome assembly GCA_016209245.1 of Bacteroidia bacterium. Lineage (GTDB taxonomy): Bacteria > Bacteroidota > Bacteroidia > Bacteroidales > BM523 > JACQWN01. The sequence continues at coordinate 8,610 of JACQWN010000025.1, read as the reverse complement.
CTGAACGCAGCCGTCAGATTAAGGTGTTTTACCGGTTCACCGGTTGCTTCAATCTGAAAACTGTTGGAATATGATTTTCCCGTAAGATTATATATTCTGACCTGCGAGACATCTGCATCCATGTCTACTATTATCTGATTGACAAAATCGGTTCTGTAAAATTCACCTGATATTGTCATATTCCTGTTTTTGAACAAAGGAATTTGCTTTATAAAATTAATACCATAATTCCATGCTTGTTCCTGTCCCGGTGTCTCATTTATGATGACTTTCCGTGAGCTTGAGAGTATATAAATATTCTCGGTGATAATATTTGAAGTTCTGTGTCCTTTACCGGCCGAACCCCGTATCGTGGTATGCTCATTCACATCATATTTTAAATGTAACCGGGGTGAGAGATAAAAGCCATGTATGTCGTGATAATCTCCTCTTAAGCCGGACATTATAGTGAAAATTTTCTGATAATGCCATGTATGCTGGAAATAAACACCCGGAATGCTTTCAATTGTATTATAAACACTGTCATTTAGTATTTCGTTATATTCGTCAAATTTATAATCAAGCCCTGTGCTTATATTGTGTTTCTCTTCATCAAACTCAGTCTGGTAAATTAAATTCGTATACATGCTATACTGTATTGCATCATATATGTTCAGTCCGAAAAATGAATTTTGCCTGTGGTCTGAGGCGTTTGAAATTATCGCTATGCTCGTTTCAGGATTTTTAGGAAATATATAACCCGCTTTAATAAAGGCTTCATACCGTTGAGTATTTATTCCAATCCCATATCCGTTAGTTTCATTTACAGGCAGATGGGTATTATAATTTAATTGTCCGCCTGTTCTTTTCTCGTCCAGATACTTAATTCCGAACTGAATTATAACATCTTTTGTCTTATATTTCCATCTGTTGAACAAATTATATTGTGAAAGCAAAGGCATATCAAGAAATGTGTCATGGTTCATATCAATTTTAAAAGGCATTTGTTCCGTATGCGCCAGAATCATAGTCGTCCATTTATCCGACAATGCAACCGAAGCATTCAGATTCGCCTCGGTCTTACCTTCATGATTTCCGAAAAGATTGACATAAAACTTTTCTTTGCTGTCGGGCTTTTTATATTCGACATTAATCTGGCCGGTAACCGATTCGTAGCCGTTAATTACGGATCCTGCACCCTTGGATATCTGTATTGATTCCATCCATGTACCCGGTATATAGCTCAGACCATAAGTTGTAGCCAGACCTCTTAGCGCCGGAATATTTTCCGTCATCAATTGGACATAAGTGCCACTAAGGCCTAATAATTGAATCTGTTTTGCTCCGGTAACAGCATCGGTATAGTTTACATCAACCGAAGCATTGGTTTCGAAACTTTCAGAAAGATTACAGCAAGCAGCGCGACAAAGCTCGGTAATCGTGATTGTCTGAGTCTGAATCGGTTCCATTCTTGATATAATTGTACCCTGCCGTGTTTCCGAAATCAGAACTTCATCTAATTCATGCAATTCTGTAAGAACAATCTCCAGATTATTTTGTTCTTTATCTACAAATATTGTATCTGATTTATATCCTACAAAACTTACTACAAGCTTTGGTGCTGCAATCCCTTTCCTCGAAATTTTAAATTTTCCGTCATTGTCAGCCGAGGTTCCTGTTTGTGTATTTATCCAATATATATTTACACCGGGTAATGGAACTTTTTTGTTATCTTCTGCAAGTCCATAAACAATTCCTGTAATTTGTCCCTTTTGCCCTTTGACAAAATAACAACAAATAATCATCTGAATTAATATTATTGGTAATATTTTTATTGATTTCATTAGCAACTTTTATGCTTATGAATTTCGTCACAGCAATCATCCGGGATAAATACCGAAATATTTCTCTCATGAAGGCAGTTACATACGGTAATAAATAAATTAACGCCGGAAGAGAAGAATAATAGTGGGATGGATATTGTCAGAATGATTAATATTTTAGAAATCATTTTCATTATTAACCTTATTACCTTACCTGCATTATTCATATATTTATATTAAAATTCATGAATTATTCAGGTTTAATGAAAAATGCCTGCAGCAATTATTTTTTACCTAACATTTTTCAGACGATACTAAAATATCTATATTTGCCTAACAAAAATAAATAGATTTATTATTGTTATCAATAAATTATTCATATTTAACAAAAAATTAACAAATATATTATGAAAGTAGTAGCATTTAACGGTAGTCCGCGACATGAGGGAAACACCTCAATTCTTATTAAAACTGTATTTTCGGAGCTTGAAAAAGAAGGTATCAGTTGTGAAATGATACAGTTGGGCGGTGAAAAAGTAAGCGGCTGTAAAGCTTGTAGAAAATGTCATGTTAATAAAGACAAGAAGTGCAGCATTAACGATGATATTATTAACCGCTGCATTGAAAAAATGCTTGAGGCGGATGGTATCATTATTGGTTCGCCGACTTATTTTTCAAATATAACAACAGAAGTAACAGCACTGATTGACAGGGCGGGATATGTTGCCAGGGCAAACGGAAATATGTTTAAACGTAAGCTTGGAGCCGGGGTTGTTGCTGTTCGCCGTAGCGGTGCTTCTCATGTTTTCAGCTCCATTAATCATTTTTTTCTTATATGTGAAATGATAATACCTGGTTCAAACTATTGGAATATGGGGATAGGCCTTGCACCTGGCGATGTCGAAAAAGATGAGGAAGGCATCCGCACAATGAAGATTCTGGGGCAAAATATGGCGTGGTTGCTTAAGAAAATGTAGGTAGTTGGCGATGCATAGACACGGTGCACCGTGTCTGTACAGATTATAGCTTAATAAGAAAATTATTAAAAACCTCGTTAGGTTCGATACCCTTTCCGTCAACTGAATATTCCGGTTTTATTGAATTTACAAAATACATATCAATTGCTTCTTTATTTTTCACTTCGATTTTTCCTCTGTATTCACAAGTAAAATAATTTTTTATAATTCTGTATGTTTCATCAGAGATATTAACTCTGTTCACCATTCCGCCTTCTTCCATTCTGCTTGCAATATTAACAGTGTCGCCCCAAATATCATAAGTAAATTTTTTCTTTCCTACAACACCGGCCACAACATCACCGGTATGAATCCCAAGCCGCACTTCCCAAACCGGTTTACCTGTCTTTCTTTTTTCGATATTCATTTCCCTGACAACTCTTTGAATCTCGAGACCTGCTAAAACAGTATCGAAAGGATGTGTCCGGTTGCGAATAGGAAGGCCTCCCACACACATATAAGCATCGCCTATAGTCTTTATTTTTTCTATATAATGTGTTTCAACTATCTCATCAAAACGGGCAAAATAGGAATGCAATTCATTTACAATCTGTCTTGGGTTTAAAAATTCACACGATTTTGTAAATTCTTTAATATCGGTGAAAATTACCGATACCGACCTGTAATAACGCGGTATAGCATAACCTTTTGATTTTAATTCTTCTGCGGTCTGAGGAGGCAATATATTCAGGAGCAATTTTTCCGCTTTATCTTTTTCACTTTCAATCTGAAATTTCTGCCGTTGTATTTCTTCTTCAGCTTCCTTGATTTTTGTAATATCAGATTCTATTGCAATAAATTTCTCGATATTGTCATTTTCATCGAGTGCGGGTGTAAGTGTAGTTTGTATCCACTTCCTTTTGTTTCAATGCAGGTCTGAACTGCCTGCCTGATATTCGGGTTATTGGATTTTTCATATATAGATTTGTTAATTAAGTCATTAAAATCATCTAATGAATAATCATACATGAGTAAAAAGCCATCATTCGCCCATTCAATATATGCATTAGAATCGAATATTACAACAGCATTTGATGTTTTGGCAGCAACAATTGATAATTTTATAAGCTCTTTATTTACCTGTTCCAGTAATTGTTTCTGTTTTGTCAGTTGGTCTTTCTGTAATTCGACGGTCATTTTTTCCTGCTGAAGGAGTTTTGTACGTTCATCAACTTTTTGTTCCAGCAGCTTTTTTTCTTTAACAAGCTGAATCTGCTTCCATCTGATATATATAAAGACGAGCAGTAATATAACTATAAAAATTGCTGAATAAAACCTCCAGTTAGCCCAAAATGGCGGAAGTACAGTGAAATTAAAAACAGCAGGGGTCTTATTCGGGATGCCGTATTTGTTAATTGCCTTTACTTTAAAAGAATAATTTCCGAAAGGGATGTAAGAATAAGTACAATTGTTTTTCAGCGAGGGTATGCTCCAATCTTTGTCAAACCCTTCAAGCATCCATTGATATCTGACTTTATTCGGAGCTTTCAGGTCGGTACCTAAAAACTCAAATTTAAGATGGTTCTTATTATATGGTAATTTCAGATTTTGCGGAAAAGCGTTCCATGCCGTCAGATTCTCATCAAACCTGGACCAATCGGTTGTTTCTGAAAATAGCTTTATAGCAGTGATATGAATTTGCGGAGGTTCCTGGTTTGGAGCATCTTTTTCAGGAATATACAGAGAAACCCCGTTTGATGTACCAAACCACACATTCCCGTCATGGTCTTCGTAACCAGTATGAACTTTCGATTCCTGATTAATAAAACCTGAACCCTGTGAATAATCCTCAATTTCTACTTCCTTGCTTTTTATATTATATCTGATTATATTTAAGCCCTTTTCAGTGCCAATCCATAAATTCTGATATGAATCGAAAATAAGAAAACGGGTATCATTCGAGCATAATCCATTTTGTTCGGTATAAGTATATATTCTTTTTCCGTCGAAGCGACCAACCCCTCCCCCCATGGTTCCTATCCAAATACAGCCGTTATTATCCTGTACTAAGGCAACTACATTATTGCTGCTTAAACCATAATTGCTTTTTATATTAAGAAATCCAAATTCATCAAGTTTCCCTTTTGAAAAAATTGCATCGGAAGCATGTTCTTTGAAAATCATAATAACACCTTCATCTTCAGTGCCTACCCAGATATTCCCTTCTTCATCTTCAAGAATTGTTTTGATTAAATCGGAAGCGAATCCGTTTTTCTTTGTCAAATATGTAAATGTATTTCCGTTATATATTGTGATTCCGCCGCCATATGAGCCGAGCCAAATATTTCCAAATTTATCCTCGGTAATTGCCTGAATTATATTGCCCGAGAGTCCATTATTTTCTGAAAGCTTCGACAGCCGTCCATTATCATATATGCTGACTCCATATTCTTTTGAACCAATCCACAGAATTCCTTTTGTATCAATAAAAATTGTGTGTATTGCATTAGAGCAAAGCCCATTATTTTTTGTGAAATACGAAAATTCTTTGCCGGTAAAACAGCACAGACCTTTTGCTTCGGTTCCGAACCATAAATTGTTATTTTTATCTTCAATAACAGCGGTAATATAATTATCAGGCAAACCTTCACCGGTTGTATAATGAAGCAGAAATTCCCCATCAAGCTTGCATACTCCGCCGCCATCGGTGCTGAACCATATATTGCCTGATTTATCCTGTATAATTTTCCGTATAAAATCATTACACAACCCGTTTTTTTGATTGAAATAAGTAAATGAAGAACAATTAATTACTTTTGTGCTGGTGATATTACACCGGCATGCTCCGAAACCGTAAGTTCCAAACCACATATTTCCGTTATTATCACATAATATTGAAGTGACAAAACTGCTTGGAAGTCCGTTCGACTGGTAATAATTTTTGAAATTCCTTCCGTTGAACCTGCTAACACCATACCTCGTTGCTATCCAGATATGCCCTTGCTTATCTTCCGAAATACAATTTATTTTATTATTACATAGACCGTCTTTGACTGAAATGTTTCTGAATCCATTATTTTGTTTTACAAATAATCCATGCCGCTTTGTTCCGAGTCTTCCGAGCCAAAGGTCGCCGTTTTTTGCTACAAAGATCTCTTCAATAATAATATTAAGTGTATCGCTTGTATAAGAAATTTTTATAAATTTATTATCCGTTTTCCTGTAAAGCCCTCCTTTTTGAGTTCCCACCCAAAGAACACCGGAAAAATCTTCAACAATTGCAACAATATTATTATCTTCTAATCCGTCTTTCGATGAATAGTTTGTGAACTTGGCTCCATTAAAGCAACTTAAATATCCGCTTTTGGTACCGACCCATATACAGCCATGACTATCTTCGTAAATCGCTTTGATTTTATTATCAGGGAGTCCTTGTTGGGTCGTATATGTTTTTATTGAAAATCCATCATAGACATTGATACCGCAACTTTCTGTGCCAATCCAGATATAACCGCGGCTATCCTGAAAAATCGCAGAAATATGCGATTGTGCCAATCCGTTATCTTTGTTATAATTATAAAAATTATACTTCTGTCCAAAACTTAATAAGACCGAAAAACAAAGAAATATAACTTGTACAATATATTTGATAATTTTTGTTTGCACTTGTATTATAGTTATACATGAAACGGGATAAATTAGTACATTTTGATTTTCGGTTATTAGCAGTTAAAAAGGTTAAAAACGGTTGCTGCAACCAATGTTAACCCTTAGTAACCGTTTATTAACCGTTTATAAAAAATATAATAATTTGCCCCACATATAGTATAGTTTAACAGAAATATTTTGCGGCAAAAATATAAAAAAAATTTATAAAAAGAATTGTGCTGTAAAATATCAACAAATATCAATTAATATCAGATATTTATTGATATTTGCTTCGCGATATTAGTTGATATTTTTTAGCGAATTCGTTTTCTTTCAGTATAACACACCTTTGCTGATAAAAATATTCTGATTTTTTTGCTTTTTAATTTCTTTGATTATTTTTACGTGGTGAATAGTTACAAAAATAGATAAATAAAAAAATAGAAAAAGTTTTTTAGAAAACAATGTTATATTTTTATTGTATTATTAATCGGGCAAAAACCTGTTTTTATAAGCGTGCTTAATTATTTGTAATTGCTTAAAAACGGCTTTATTCCTGATAATAATGCAATTGCAACTTTTTAAGCAAGTACAGATAAAGTCGAAATAAATGCAATTGCATTTATACAGATGTTATAGCCAATGCTTAAAAAGACAACAGACACATTGACAATGAAACGAAAGACAGAAAAAATGACAGAATTAAAAGAAAAATATTTCGACCCTTCGCATTTTTAAAAATTTTTGCCACCCCACTTGCAGCACATTGTCAAGTCCCACCAGCCAACCCACAAACCAAAGCTTGCCAAAGAGCTGCAATTTTGCCTGCCCTCAAAAAAAATGTAAAATAATTTTGTTGGTATCAATTAGTATCATAACTTTGCAAAATTGATACTTAATGATACTTAATTAATATTGTATAAAACAGCAAATTGATACACAAGAGGAACTTTTAACAGTAAAAGAAGCTGCTGAATTATTAAAGGTTTCAGAAGTTACTGTAAAAAGATATATTTCAAATGAAGTCATTCCATCTGTGAAGATTGGAGGTGCAAGACGGATAATTAAAAACGATATATGGGATGCATTTTTTGAAAAAATGAAAATGGAACATCAAGAAAAAAGTTGTATTGTTTCAGAACCAGAAAGTCCCTATTTAGTAAAACGAGAAATTGAAAAGGAAGAAAAAAAATCAAAACTTGGTTTTAACGGACTGACACCAAGCGAATGGGCATTACTTTCTAAAAATGTAATCAATGAAGATGAAATTTTAAATCCTGTTTGGAACGATCTTTCTTCACCTCGCAATAAATATCAATTAGAGCATGGAGCAGTTTATCCTTTGAAACTTGTTGAACGATTAGTTAAAATGTACTCCGCAGAAGGTGATACAGTATTTGATCCTTTTTTAGGAATTGGAACGACAGTCATTGCAGCGCAAGGATTAAATAGACACGGAGTAGGCATTGAACTCAATCCAAAGTTTGCAAGTATTGCTCAACAATGGTTGAATGACGTGCAAGGACTTTTTGCAAATGATAACCATTACAAAGTAATTAATGATGACTGTAGAAATATGCTTAAGCATATACGAAAAGAAAAAATTCAACTTACTGTAACATCGCCGCCTTATGCCGATTTTATTCGTAAATCCATTGAGGACAGAACCACGACACACAAAACATCAATTATTACATTTGAGAATAATAGCACTGTAAAACCATATAGTGACCAAGAGCATGACTTTGGAAACTTACCCTACAAAGATTTTTTAAAGAGCATTAAAAAAATTCTAAAAGATAATTTCGAAGTAACAAAACCAGGAGGATATTCCTGTTGGGTTGTTAAAGATTACCGCGATACAAAAAATAAAATACCTTATATACCATTTCATTCTGACCTTGCTGTTGTTGGGCAAGAGGCAGGATGGCTTTATCAAGATTTAATTATCTGGGACCAGACAGGTCAAAGAAGATTAGTGTTACTGGGATACCCGAGCGTATTTTATGTAAATCAAAATTGTTCATTTATTGTAGTTTATAGAAAGCCTAAATAATGTTAAAAGCAGAAAAAGAAATTACATTTAACTTTAATGGTGAAGATACTTCATATCTAAGCCATTCATTACATCCATATCCTGCAAAATTTCCACCACAATTACCACAAAAAATTTTATAGGAATATGCTATAAAAGGGCAAACAGT
>JACQWN010000169.1 GCA_016209245.1 Bacteroidia bacterium | reverse complement strand
GATTTTATACTTGGAAAAGACGACGGCCGTCCACATGTAAGTACTAACTACCGTGCATTGGTGCATGATGGATATGCAAATCAACAGGATTTGCTGGCAATAAATTATGCAGGCGATTTTGCGGACGGTGTTGTAATTGATGGTCCGAAAACTTATATTAACGGTACCCTTGAAGTAAATAATACAGTTAAATTATTAGCTTTATCGGGCATTCAAAATCCGCAATTCATGCTAGTTTCCGATGGCGATGGAAATCTCGGCACCAAGCAGCTTAACGGCTTCAATCCTGAATGTATAACAACAGATGTAAATTGCAATGTCGGAATAGGCACTGAAACACCCGGAGCAAAACTGCATGTTTATAACGGCAATATAATAAACGGCGGGGCTGATTTTATACTTGGAAAAGACGACGGCCGTCCACATGTAAGTACTAACTACCGTGCATTAGTGCATGATGGATATGCAAAACAACAGGATTTGCTGGCAATAAATTATGCAGGTGATTTTGCTGACGGGGTGGTGATTGACGGCCCGAAAACCATCATTAATAAACAGTTGGATATAAAAGGCGGTTCAGGCGAACCATTACAGGGTCAGATACATATTACCGGTAATGGTGAATACGGAGGACCAGGTGACGCCTACATCAGTTTTTACGAAGGCAGTGAACCTGGCAGTGTTTGGTCAGTAGGAGCAAAAGATGTTGGAAATTGCTTTACTATATCTAATTCACTGAGTACAGATAATAATGTAAAGTTTGTTATTAGTGAAGCCACGGGGAATGTCGGGATCAATATTACCAATCCAAACAGCAAATTAGAAATTACAGATGCAGGTACAAGTGAACCACCACAGGGGCAGGTGCATATTACAGGAAGAAATACTACTGATAAAGGAGATGCTTTTATCAGCTTTACTGATGGTACGGCAAATTGTTCATATACCAACGAATGGTCTGTTGGCGCAAATGATGCTCTGTGCGGTTTTACGATTTCAAATTCCAAGCAGATTGATAATAATGTAAAATTTATAATTAGGGGTGAAAATGTCGGAATTGGAACGTCATGGCCAAATTCTGACGCCAAATTACATGTATATGAAAATGCGATAAATAAAATAGCAATAGTTGCCGGTGATACAACGGCAAATAGCATTTGGCTGGTTCCAAAAATTGGCTGTTGTGGGTCTTTTAATACAATATCGAAAGAAGGAGATGTAGGAATAATATTCAGAAATGGAGACCAAAATCAAGGAACACCCCCGGCAGGATTAGTATTAGCTCCACATAATACAACTGATTATATTGCGAGAGGAATTCGGATAGATCCAAATGGGAATGTAGGGATTGGAGTAAAAGACCCTCAAAGCCGTTTGCATATCAAAGACGGTCACGGCTGCCTTACTCTTGAAACATCGGCAAGCACCGAAGACGGTTACAGCGACATAACCTTTAAAGATGAGTATTATGGTTCTAATGATGCTACAAACAGAACCTGGGTTATACGGGCGAAAAATCATGCCGGAATACTTCAAAACCCGGCTAATTCTCTCGAATTCTGGTCTATAAAAGGAGGTCAAATGCAAATAATAGGCGGTAATGTATTAATTGGTTCAGTTACTCATAACGATGTTCATAATCTTTATGTAAACGGGAATATCTGGGCGAAAGAAGTCAGAGTAAAATCTACAAATCCTTATGTGGATTATGTATTTAAAGAGGATTATAAACTTATGAATCTATATATCCTTGAAAAATTCATCAGAGAAAACCGTCATTTACCCGAAATCCCCACCGAAGCCGATGTCCCAAAAGACGGCATAGACCTGGAACAAATGAATATTCTTTTGCTGAAAAAAGTGGAGGAATTAACTTTGTATACTATTGAACAGCAGAAAATGATTGATGTGATGAAGTCCGAAATTGAAATCTTAAAATCCAAATAAACCATGAAACTAATAATTAGTTTGCTCGTTCTTGTTCTATTCGTTTCAGGTATAAAGGCGCAGTTTTATATTGAGGCGGGAGGTGGATACGGTTTCAAAGCATTTTCTGAAAATTATTTATATTATTCAAATTATTTATATTATCCAAATTCCTTTCGGATGACCACCGGAAAATTATCGCTTGGACAAGGTTATAAAATAAAAAGCTCTTTAGGTTATAAATTTACCGGTATTTTAAGCGCCGGGGTTGATATTATGTACATCGTTGGACAAAAGGAGCAATTTAAATCTCATAGTCTTCAGGGACGATTAGTGAATTTTACCCCTTTTTTATCGGCCTCTTTATTATCGTATGATAAAAAACTGATACCTTATATTAAACTTGGACCGTCAGTCGGGAAAGCTGAAGTTATTTGTATAGAAGAATATCATGAAGTTGAAGATTTAAATTGGTTTGACAAATACTGGCGTTATTATGGAAGTTATTCGTATGGTTTTAACATTTCGCTGGGCATTTCATGGAATATCTGGAAAAATCTGTCGGTTTTTATGGAATCCGATATTAATATCATATCGTATTATCCGTTAAAGGGTAAGCTTTATAAAGAAGAAGGTATCGCCTGGGGGCTTAACCTTGACGATGAAGAAAATGATATTCAATCTAAAGTTCCGTGGTATAAAGAAATAGTATTTGTTAATAATCCGCAAACACATCGTGATTCTTCAAGACCGCAGGAAAAACTTCGACAGAAATACCCTTTTAATAACTGGGGCGTTAACACAGGCATAAGGTTTTATCCTGATTTCAAAACTTATGCTTCAAAAGTTAAAAAAATTTTTATCAAACATAATAAAACTGAAAATATATGAAAACATTTATAAGCAGCGCTTTTTTAATACTCTTTTCTATCTGTATTTATTCGCAGGATCCGATTACATACACGAAGAAATTTCCACCGGTTGATACCGGTTATGTATTTATTGACGGCGAATATATCGAGTCTCCTTATATCGTGGAGATTAAGGAACTGACAATTTTTATCAACGATCGCCCGGTATCGCAGAAAAGAGAATGGCCAGAAAAAAATCCTTATTATTTCGACCATGACCTGTCTATCCCACCTGAACTGACACAAAATTCAACTATTGATGATATGCTCAAAGCTGTCGAACCGAGCGAACACCACCATTATATTGCTGCCAAAGCATATTACCTGTTTTCCCATTTCGAAGCCAACGAAGCGCAGGAAAAAATAGTGGAATATGTAAGGTCCTTCCCTAATGTAAAAAGCCTCACTGGTAAGGATGAAGTATATACAATTGAGACATGGAACGGCGAAACAAGATCTGTCATTATTGGAGGGTCTCAGATGGTGTTAAATTCAAAAAAGTGGGGACCAAAAGGGAAGGGAGGTAGGAAGGGAAAGGGTGTGATCGAAAGCCTGAAGAAAAACGCAGAATACGAGGTGAAATTTTTAAAGGATGGTTCATTAAGGTTCTATGCAAATAGTACAAATTACAGCGCCGCATACAGTGATGAAGCAGAAAAAAGATTGACATTGCTAATAAAAACAATGGAAGATAATTCAAAATCTAAGGAAGAAAAAGAACAAATATTACTTCAAAACAGAATAGTACTCGCACCAAATCAGGCAAAAGTGTTCGTGGAACATTGGAGTTCCAATAATCAATTAAATGGCAGAGTAAAAAAAATTGAGGATCATAAGAAGAAAAGAGACAATAACAATGATATGAATTTAAAGAATACCAAGGATTTACCAGACGGAACAAAAAGTCTGGACGATCCTGCCTTTACACCATACAAAAGAAATGCTTATGCATGGATACCGTATACCTATGATGATGCTTTCAGTCAATTTAACGAAGAGATCACTGAAGTCGAAGATAATATTATCGGTCAGGATTATTATGCAATTGATAGATATATAGACAATCATGTTGCTGACCCTCAGTATACTTACCAAACCTATGATCAATTGGTCGGTACTTGTCATTATATCAATTTCATAGAAATGGCGAACGGAGGTTTTTTATACGTATTGGCACATGGAAATACCAATGGTATTTTATTGACGGTTCTTAATACTTTAGACGATGCTAATCTATGGGTTCAGGGAGATGAAAGTTTTTATTTCTTGGAAAATACTAATTTTGATTGGCCGGACGGAAGCGGTGGTTTTTTAAATCCCATCTATGTATTTGCTACTCCTGAATGGCCTTTGTTACACTGGCAATACCAGTTAACGCAGAATAATGCCATAACTATCCTTTCGGTTTGTGACAGTTATACCAGCGGTTGGGCGCAAAACTGTGGAGGCGGCGCTGTTTTTAGTTATAATTCCCCTACATCGCAGGACGACTGTATATATAATAATGAACAATTATTGGGACGTATGAACGGTTCCATACATTTATTCCAGAATTATCACAGAAAGGCGGGCGAAGCCTACAACAGGATGATTTCTACGGGACAGGTTTCGATATATGATCAAAGTGATTTTAAAATAACACCCGATGATGCAAATATCACGTTGTGCCCTTCACCTGTAGATTATACCAAAAACGCCGTCAGTACCGAGGACGGTACAGGGTATATTGAATTCGACACATGGTGCAATAGCACAATTTCAGCCACCCAAACTTTAACATTGCAGGTAATTTCGGGGAATGTTACGCTTAGTAATTTTAACTGGGTTAATCCTACCGGAGGCAAATCAAATCGTATCGAATACAATTGGAACGGCGACGGTAATTTTCAGGCAAAGATTACAGTTAATTATGATAAGATACGCAGTTATAGCGGTACCAGTGAATATCACAGGCTCGACTTTGACAAACAAACGCCTATTGAAGAAGAATCTTATTTTTGCTTGATCTATTCCGACGGTATTATACCTGGCGTTAATTTCTTTGCCGATAATACAAATGTACCGTTAAATACAACAGTAAATTTCTATGATATCTCCAGCTATGATGAAATTTCGGCATGGTCATGGAATTTTGGCAACGGAAGCACATCGGATTTACAAAATCCTTCACACACATATACCTCCGCCGGGTCTTATACGGTAAGCCTGTTTATAACGACAACTTACGGCAATTTTACTGAAACAAAAACAGGATATATTACAGTATTTGATGAAAGTTCCGGGGATATGACATGTGATATCTCTTATTCTCCAAACGATATATCCACTCCTGTATTGTTCACCGGTAATTTCCTTGGGTACAGCAGTCCTGATTATACTTATGTATTCAGGTTTGTTTTTGACTATAATAGTCAATACCAGGAAATTGATGGGAATATACCTAATGCAACAGTCACTTATCAATATCCGGTTTATGGTACTTATCATCCATACATATCCCTGAAAATAAATAATAGTTCCGGCGCTCAGGTATATAGTTCTGTTTCCTCGTGTGAGGTTTTATATTTGGAAAATCCAGATCCTTGTTATGATTTCGTCGTTAATTTTTCAATTAGTCCATCAACAATTACCCCTGGAGGTTCATATACAATAACCGATTTGACTACCGGAGGTACACCTCCTTATAATTGGTGTTGGTTTTTTCTAATGGACCCTTATACAGGTAATACACCGGAAGGAGGCGAACAGAGTCAATGTATTAATGGTATTTATTTCTACTTTGACACATTAGCTGAAATATTTTGAATATGAATAGTTTATATCTTGTTGTCTTTTAACATGCCTGAGAAATATAAGATCGATCATTTCTTTATTTGTTCGCTTTTTATAAAGAGTAAAGCATATCCACTCCCT
>JACQWN010000168.1:2280-8340 GCA_016209245.1 Bacteroidia bacterium | reverse complement strand
CAGAAATACAGAACCGGTGAATATAAAGATTGGCGCGGCATAGTAGTTTGTTTCAGAGGGAATGCAGATTATAAAATCAGGATTATTACAGAAGATTAATAACATAATAATATTTTATGACTTTTAAGAAGTCTGTAAGAAAAGATTTCAAAGAGTTTATCGCATTGTTAAATGCAAATAAAATAATTTTGATATGTTATATTTTATAAATGAAATTATTAATACAACACCTTATAAACTTACATTAAAGTTTAATACCGGTGAGATAAAAATAATTAACCTTGAAAAAAAAATAAAAGCAAGAAGTAAAACAGAAAGTAGCAAATATAAAGCGTTATTGGATCCCGATTATTTTAATAGTGTAAAATTACAGCCCGAATGGGAAACAATATATTGGGATAACGGATTGGATTTTTGCCCCGATGTATTATATAATATGGGTAAAAGTATTTAGCGACAACAGAGTCTTACTCATACCGGTGGAAGAAGGGCGGTGCCCTATGGTCACTGTATTCTAATACCATCTTTATAAACTTGTACTTCAAGCACTTTGCCTTCAATATCATAAACCATAACAGTACCGTTTCCTTCCTTCAGCGTTCCGGGTGAATTATATTCACCGTTTTTTTTGAAATTTGAAACCACCTCCCATAGTTTGCCCTTGTTGTATTTTCTTTCTGTCCAAAGCTGTCCTGAATCATAATAATATTTATATGTTCCATGCATCAAGCCATTCTCGTACGAATATTCCGCCATTTTATTACCGGATAGATAATATTCAATCCAGTTGCCATACGGTGTAACATCTTTATAGAATCCTACAATTTTTAATTTTCCATTGTTAAAGTACCATCTGATTTCACCATAGTATTTACCCTCACTATCAATTATTCCATCCTCTATCAGTATCTGTTTACGATTATAGCGCTTCAGTCTTCGTATCTTTTTCCCATTCACTTTTTCTTCCACAATAATCAACCTATTCTGGTCGCCATCAGTTTTGTCTTCAATAATTACTTCATTGCCGGTTGTTTCAACAACCCTGATATTTTTATTATCGGGAATAGTATTATCTTCAATGGGGCGTATATGAATAGGTTCAGCAGAAATATCTGCTCTTTTTTTTGGTTTACCGTCAGGTGTACAATACCTTTTCAACTTGGCTGCGGCACTTCGATTTTGCAAGGCTGCAGCAGCCATCCAGTCTGTACAGGCATTAACCGTATCGTTAATAGCCATCCATGAGTTCCCTCTGTTAACGAATGCGTCAATAAATGAACTATCCAATTTAATTGCTTTTGTGTAGTCCTCAATTGCTTTATCAAATTGCCCTGTCATTGAATAAAGCAATCCCCTGTTGTTGTAAATGTCGCTTCTAAATGGCTTTTTACTGATGATATAATTAAAATCGGCAATGGCCTTATCATGTTCACCCAAATAACTCAAAACGGAGCCTCTTGCATTATAGAGATCCATATATGTCGGCTTTAATTCAATACCTTTATTATAGTCATCAAGTGCATCCTTGTATTTTTTCCACTTTAGTTTAACATTTCCCCTGCTGTAATAAGCAATATACGAAGGTTCCACCTCAATGGATTTATCATAATCCCTCAATGCTTCATCAAATTTATTTTCATCTACTTTCACATTTGCACGGGCATAATAACCAAAACCCCTGTCAGGATCCTTATCAATTACATCGGAAAAAAGAACAATGCCGTTCGCCCATACTTTACTACGGTTAAATGTCAATATCGAAAAACCTATAAAGACAGCGAGCATTATAAATAAAAGGATTGGTCCTGTAATACGTCTGGAAGCGGTTTCAATATCTGACATCCTTTCAAAAAATTTGGCAACGATAAATGCTATTCCCAGTTCCGGAATATAGGCATAACGTTCACAAACTATTGTGCTGCCGATTGGTATTATTCTGATTACAAGGGCTATTGTAATTATATAGAATAGCAGTCCAAAAATAAGGTCCTTTCTGAATTTTTTTGAAATAAATACAAATACCGTTATAGCTACAAGTACAAATGGAGCGACATAATATACGATTGGCAGATGTCCTTCAAGGTTCCGGGGTTCATAATGCACGGCAGATTGATTAAGCGGGAGAAAGAATATTGAGATATAAAAAAAAATTGAAAATGTGACCATCAGGAGTTTTTCAAGGGAGAAATAAGTCATGGATGGATACATTGATCCTATGGCTTTTGCCGAAGCCATAGCAAGGAAACCGCCTAAAAGCGAAAGTAAAAGGAAAGGAATTTTTTCAAGGACGAGCCGAATGGAAAACTTACGGGAAACATAAAAATCAAACAAGAGTAAAACTAAAGGTATTGTAACCGCCAGCGATTTGGACAATAGCGCAAAAATAAATAGAAATAGTGCAATTATCAGATATCTAATCCTATAGTTGCTTTGAACGTACATTACATATACAAGGAGGCTTGCCATGAAAAAAAATGTGACAAGCAGGTTGCTCCTGGCACCGAGCCATGATACACTTTCAGTTTGAATCGGATGCAAGGCAAATAAAAAGCTGATAATGGTAGTTACATCAGTTCGATTGGTCAGTTTCAGAAATAATAAAAAAACAAGGATGACATTCAGCAGATGAAGAATGAAGCTGGTTGTATGATAAATCCGGGGGTTTAGTCCGCCAATCTGATAGTCAATAGCATAGGACAACATCGTTAAGGGATGAAAGTGTCCATAATACTGATTTATAAAAAATTTAGCAACATTCTGCCATCTCAAACTTTGGACGTCCTGATTTGTTGTAATCAGATTTTTATCATCATAATTCACAAAGTCATTATTTAGTGATGACGCGTAAGTAATTATCGTTGCAACAAGAATAATGAACAGGAGTACTACCGTAATGTTTCGTCCCTTTTTTTCTTTCGAATTTATAATTTCTATTGTACTGGAAAACCAACTTTTCTGTATAAAATTATCCATATTTATTGATATTTTTTACTCTATTGGCGGGGTGACTGGGTGGCACCCCGA
Organism: Bacteroidia bacterium; assembly: GCA_016209245.1. Classification (GTDB taxonomy): domain Bacteria; phylum Bacteroidota; class Bacteroidia; order Bacteroidales; family BM523; genus JACQWN01. The sequence continues at coordinate 5,316 of JACQWN010000168.1, read as the reverse complement.
CAATAGAGCGGATTAATTGCAATATTTTTTAATATGCGTAAGCGCTTTAAAATAGCCTTTATTATATGCTGCTTCCCAGTCCTGACATGCACGGGATAGATCGTTAATAAAATAATATGAATTTCCCCTGTTGTTGCATGCGTCTGCAAATTCATTATCAATCTCAATAGCCTTGGTGAAATCTGCTATTGCTAAATTATATCTCTTTAATTGATAATGACAGATTCCACGGTTATTGAACGCTTCCTTATAAGCTTCATTATGAGCTATAGCCTGTGTATAGTCCTTAATGGCTTCCTCATATTTTTTCTGATTTTTATTAGCATTTCCACGATTGTAATAAACCTGCTCCAACGTGTCATATTTTAACGCAATAGCCTTGTCAAAAGCTTCAACGGCGCCCATGAAGTCAGAAATATTAATTTTGGCTGTTCCAAGAAAAAAATAGCACTCTGCCGGTCTGGTTCCCTCATCAATTTTCAAAGCCTTTTGGTAATCGTTAATGCATTCATTATATTTCCCCAGCATAAGTTCTGCATACGCTCTTGCTGAATATGCTTTTGCATAAGTGCTGTCGGCGCCGATTGCTACATTAAAATCTTTTATTGCGCTTTCGTATTTTGTAAGAATGCTTTTCAGGATACCTCTCTGATACCGGCATCTGGAATCATAGGGACTTAGTTCAACAGCCTTGTTAATATCCTTTTCCGATTCATCATATCTCCCTGCGTGTAAATAAAAACAGCTTCCTGCCCAATAACCGTATTCAAAACCGGGTTCTTTATTGATATAATCGGTGAACAGGCATTCTCCGTTTTTCCAAATTTTAACCCTGTTCCATGTCTGGTACATATAAAAAAATGATAAGAACAGCAAAGCAAGGTTGAAAATAGTATTGACAGGAAATGTAAAATCAGGTGAAGATTCCTTTAACCTGATATAAATCAGACCAAGAAGCATAAACAAACCGAGATTGGGCAGATAGGCATAACGTTCCGAAGTAAATGTTCCGCCTACCTGGATCAATTGCAGGAAAAGAACTATGGTTATTACATAGAATCCAAATCCAAAAATAAATTCTCTTTTCCGTATTTTGATCAGAAAAAGGTTGATGAATATTATCAGGTTAATAACAGGAGCTATATAGAATTCAAAAGGGAGGTAACCATTGACCTTTGTTGGAAGAAAATGCATATTCACAAGCTGAATCGGCGCTATTGTTTTGTAAATATAAAATAAAAACGAAGTATTAATAATAAAAAATTTATCCGCAATGGTAATGGGTGCCTTGCTTAGATGAAATGATCCCAGTTCTTTTGCCGCCCAAATTGCACCCAAACCACCCAGTACTGAAATCATCAGGAAAGGTATTTTTTCTGCCAGAAGCCGTATAGAAATCTTCCTTTTATAATAATAGTCGAACAGAAACATTAGCAACGGGAGTGAAATTGCTGCAGATTTGGACAAAACGGCAAAGATAAAAAATAGAAAAGTGAACAGTATGTGCTTTCGCTTGTATCCCTTAGTGAGGTAATTGTTATAATGACTGAGTGACAGAAGATAGAAAAACAGGAAAATAATACCATTTCTGGTCGCCGTCCAACACACTGTCGCAGTATTCAAAGGATGAATTGCAAATATAAATGCAACTAAAAAACTAATATCGTTTCTTTTAAATATTAATCGGGTCAGATAGAAAACTAGTATAATATTAATCAGATGATATATAAAACTTGACAAATGATACATAAATGGCTCATAACCGCCGAGCAGATAATCAAGCATATATGTTAGTTGTGTTATGGGTTGGAAGTGGCCACCGGTGGGATGAGAAAAGTTGTAAAGGATATTTTCAAAATTAAAACCCCTGATATATGGATTCTCTGTCACGAACAAATAGTCGTCCATACTAACAAAATCATTAAAAAGGGTCTGAAAATATATGAGTGTGGTTATCAATAATATTCCGGGCAGAAAAAAGAAAGGTTTTTTATTCAGGTATTTCTGGATTCTGGATTCTGGATTCTGGATTCTGGATTCTGGATTCTGGATTATTGATTCTGGATTATTGATGGTACCAGGAAATCTCCATTTTTTCACTCTGGGTTCTTCGATATCCTTTTCGGGCATATTTCTGTGTTTTGACTATTAATCAAGTAGTTCTTCGTTATTTCTAAAAGCAGATTTTCCTATCAATTTGCCTGAAGGATCATAAGACCATACAAGACCATGCATCAGATTGTTCTTGTAGCAGACAATATTACCCAAAATACCCGTAATAAAATAATAGCGCCATAACCCCTCCTTTAAATCATCAATATATTGTCCGGTCATTTGTACATTTCCGTTTTGAAAATAAAATTTCCATAATCCGCAAGCTTTCCCATTTCTGTACAAACCCTCCTGCTTCAAATAACCTGTTTCATAATAGATCTTCCATATACTATCAAATTTGTTGTCTTTGAAGATACCAATAGAAAATAATTGACCATCAGGATAATACGCTTTCCATACACCTGTCTTATTATTATCCTTGTACATGCCTTCCTGTATAAGAACGCCGGTTGGAAAATATTCTCCGTATTCGCCGGTATTTACCCCTCCGGAAAAGGTATTAAATGATTGGATACTTCCGTCTTCATAGTACATAAATAGTCGTCCTTCCAAATAACCATCTTTATAATATACCTTTTTTACAATATTCCCGTTTTTATAAAATGAATATACAGTATCTATAAATTTTCCTTTTGATTTTTTCCCTTTAGCGCTTAACTCACCCGATTTATAATAAGTCTCCCATATTCCATCCTCAATATCATCCGAATATTCAATTCTGAAAACAAGGTTGGAATCCGTACCATACGTCAGACATATTCCATGGCGCTTTCCGTTTTTATAAGTCATTTCCTCCATCGGGTTACCATTCTCATAATAGGTATAGAATTTCCCTTCCTGCATGTCTTCAAAATAACTACCGGTCAGATACAGAGCTTTGGTGTCATATAAGGATTCGTATTTCCCGGTCTTTTTACCTTT
>JACQWN010000168.1:0-2169 GCA_016209245.1 Bacteroidia bacterium | reverse complement strand
TTTAATACCCCATTCGGATAATACATATTCCAGGTACTGTCAAGAAGATTTTCCTTGAAAGCTCCTTGCTGCATAATTTTACTATTCGGGAAAAAAAACGTATAAGGTCCGTTTTTAATCGTATCCCCTCCTCTTATCACACCTGTATATCTTTCCCTCAGTATTTTCGAATCCCTGTTAAAGTAAGATTTGAATTCCATGACTTGTTGAGCGAATAATGGATGCAAGCCAATTATTAGTAATATAATACAGGGTATAATTCTATTCATCGGTCTGTTTGATGAGTAAAAATTTGCAGTTGTAAAGATTCACTTAATTTCTATTTCCAGATTCATACCCTCCAAGGTGTCTGAATTGCCATAATCCAGGATGGCGGATAATGTATAATGGCCGGGTTCTATTTCAGAAGGAAGCAGAAATTTATATTTTCTTGAAGCGGCAGGTAATAGATTAACTGGAATTGAGGTAATATCTCTTTCTACGGTTGTTTCCATATTTGCCGCTATCAGGTAGAGTTTACCCCTGACGAAAGTATTTTCAATATTTTTTACGGTAATCTCAAACTCTCTCTGCTCTGTTCCGGCTTTTGTAATTTCTCTGAAATCGGAAAGTGTGGCTTTGGCGGCTTTGGCAGAAGCAGGTGAATGATATATGTCTATGACAATCCTGCCGCCAATTCTGATAGCTGCTGTAAAATTTTTATCTGCCGAGAGTGCAGTTTGTTCAATAACCGGTTCTACAATTATAGCAGCGCAAGTGCTGCTGAAATCATTATAGGGAGGCGCTATGGTTACACTTACTTCCCCCGATTCTTCCGGATTCAATTCAACCAAATTTGGTGAAACCGTTATTATATTAACAGCCGAAAATATGGTTGAACCGGGCTTCACATACCGTTTAGTTCCGTTTTCATCAATCTCTATATCGCTCATTTTCAATATATAGGATGTTTTAACATTAATATGATTCGTAACCTTTACTATTTTGACTTCAGATTCACCCGGCTCAACTGAACTATTAATTATTACCGGGGAAACTTCAAAATCCTGACTTTTCCCATAATAAATAAAAGCCATGAAACATAATGTAATCCAAAGTTTTGAAAATTTTTTCATAGCGGATAACTTTTATAACCGTCAATTTGTGATAATTTCCGACAAAAATAGTAAAATATATGTAACAGTCTAGGTTATGTTTAAAAATAATGCATTATCCCACCGAAGTACGAAAGATGTACGAACCTACGAATTACGAACAACTGCATTCGTAGTTCGTAAGTTCGTAAAAAATTCGTAATTCGGTGGAATAATGAACAGAAAACAGATGGGCTGAATAGTAACCAATATAACTTATTATCACAACTGAACAGTAACAATAATTCGCAAAATTGATTATTTTTGCAGAAAATCATCAGCTATGGAAAAACGACAGGTTCCTTATACAGTATGTAATTTTGACAAATTAATAACCAACAATTATTACTACGTTGATAAAACACAGTACATTGAAAAATTGGAGAAATTTTCCTGTCCTGTCTTCCTCCGACCCCGAAGGTTCGGCAAATCGCTGTTCACCGAAACATTAAAATGGTACTATGATATAAAAGCTAAAGGCCGTTTTGATAAACTTTTCGGTAACTTATATATTGGCAAAAATCCTACGCCAAGACATAACAGCTACTTTTTCCTGTCGCTCGATTTTTCGGGGATGAGCGTCTTAGCTTCTGAGAATACAAAAGAGATACAGCAGTCTTTTGATTCACGGCTCGGTACGACATTATGGAGTTTTCTTAGCTATTATAAGGAATTATTGCATATTAATGATGATTACATAGATTGGTTTGACAGAGAATTTAACAAGGATGCATCTGAAAAGCTAAAAAAAATTATTGAGTTTGTTCATAAAGTTGATGGGAAGTTATATATTACTATTGACGAATACGATAATCTTACAAATGCTCTGGCAATATTATATCAATATGCACCGGTTGAAGAAAATGAATACTTGAATATACTGAGAAAGGGCGGATTTTTCCGTACTTTTTTTGAAACTATCAAAGATGGTATGAAAAAGTCGGTTGACAGAGTTTACATTACGGGAATTCTTCCTATTACTTTAGCCGACATGAACAGCGGGTTTAACGTCGCTCAATGGGTGACATTTGAAAAA
>JACQWN010000167.1 GCA_016209245.1 Bacteroidia bacterium | reverse complement strand
GGTGGTGGAATTTTTTGTGATTACAGCAGTCCAACAATTACCAATAATACTATTTCCAACAACTCGGTTAATACTTATGGCGGTGGAATTTATTGTTCTTCCAGCAGTACCATAATTACCAATAATACTATTTCCAACAACTCGGCTTATTATGATGGCGGTGGAATTTATTGTTATAGCAGCAGTCCGACAATTACCAGTAATACTATTTCAAATAACTCGGCCGGTTGGGGCGGTGGAATTTATTGTGATGGCAGCAGTCCGGCAATTACCAATAATACGATTTCCAACAATGATGCAAATAATGGTGGAGCGCTGTATTGCACAGCCAATTCAAACCCGACATTACGCAATTCAATCTTATATGGAAACACTACGAGCACAAGCGGGTCGCAGGTGTATTTAAACGATGAAAACAGCGACCCAAACTTTTATTACTGCAATGTGCAGGGCGGTACTGCGGCTTTCGGGCTTAATGGCGTCTTTTACACCGGCGCTTATGAAAATAATATAGATGTTGCTCCTTTGTTTGTTGCACCATCAGCAGGCAGCGGCACGGGCTATGATGGTGTAACAGCTGATTGGTCATTGCAAAGCGGTTCATCTTGTATAAATGCAGGAGACCCAAATGGCACTTATCCTGCAACTGATAAAGCAGGGAATCCGCGTATCATTATGTGTCGCATTGATATGGGCGCCTATGAATATCAATATGCAATACCGATAACATTTACGACATCACAAACCAATGTAAGTTGTTATGGTGGTAGTGATGGAACAGCGGTAGTATCAGTAACAGGAGGCACTCCTCCTTATACTTACGAATGGAATACAACACCGGCGCAAACAAATGATACAGCAACAGGTTTATCAGCAGGAACATATTTTGCTACTGTTACAGATGCTAATGGTTGTATTGATACTGTTTCTATAACAATTACCGAACTACCTGCTATTGCAATTGATTCAGTAATATATACAAATTTAACTTGTAATAATCAATGTTCTGGTACAATTTCAATAACCGCATCAGGTGGGACTGGTGTTTTGCAGTATTCCATTAATAATGGTTCATCTTATCAATTTTCTAATACTTTCTCATCACTTTGTGCGAGTACTTATAATATTATGATAAAGGATGCAAATAATTGCACACAATCAGGTGACACTGTAACAATTACTCAACCTCTTGCACTAAATATAGTTTTAGATTCTACAGATGCCAGTTGTTCAACTTGTTCTGATGGTACTGCAACAGTAATTGCTTCTGGTGGCACACCACAATATACTTATTTATGGAACGATTCTGATACCCAGACTACAGCAACTGCAACAGAGCTATTGCCAGGAGTATATACAGTTGTACTTACAGATTCAAATTTATGCTGTATAAATGATTCTATTGAGGTTTCATATTCTACTTCTATTAATGAAGCCCAAAACACTTTTTTAATGAACATTTATCCGAATCCTGCGAATGTTCAAATTATTGTAGAGTCCCGACAAAAGTCGGAAGACGTTGTTATTTCTATTTATGATGTGCAGAGGAGAGAGGTTGAGATTCCTCACTTCGTTCGGAATGACAAAGGGCAAGTCATGATAGACATTAGCGCTTTGCCAAGCGGGGTGTATATTGTAAAAGTGAGTGATGAGAAGGATGTTATAGTAAAGAAATTAGTCATTCAGTAGATTACGAACTAAAACTTGAAATTTGGACTTATAAATAAAAGGGACAAATTTATTCCGTTATTAGTATATTAAAAGACCGCGGCATGCTTTGTAACTTTAGTATCTATTTCTTTATACGAAACACAGTCCCATACAGGACAAATATGCTTACAGAGTAAACAGCCCACACATTTTTCTTCATCAACACTTGCTTTTCTTGTTTCCGAATCAAATTTTATTGCCTGATTTGCAGCATCATGGCAGGAAATATAACACTGGCCACAGCCGATACATTTATCTTCATCAATCACAGAAACTACCTGGTAGCGGGTATTAAATTCGGCAGGGTCAATCAGTTTTTTTGCTGCTTTTCCTATTATTTCATGCAATGATTTAATATTCCTGTCGAGCATGAAATCGCTCAATCCTTCGAGCATGTCTTCAACAATCCTGTAACCATATCGCATAACGGCAGAAGTAACCTGGATAGTTGTCGCTCCTAATAAAAGAAAATGTAATACATCTATCCATGTTTCTATACCACCGATTGCAGATACCGGCAGATTAAGCGCTCGGGAATTATATAATTCCGAAACAAATCTCATAGCAATCGGTTTTACAGATGCACCCGAGAAGCCCGTAATACCTGATTGACCGTGTATATTAGGCAAAGGGGTATAATTATCAATATCAATATCTGTTATAGCTCTTATAGTGTTAATTGCAGAAATTGCATCTGCACCTCCTTGCTTTGCTGCAAGTGCTACCGGCAACATATCTGTGATATTCGGAGTCATTTTTGCCATTACAGGCAGATTACCGGCTTTTTTAACAACCCCTGTAAAATGAGAGACTGCTTCATAATCCTGACCTATTCTATGACCGGCATCCTTTCTTGCCATTTGCGGGCATGAAAAATTCAACTCTAACATATCAGCGCCGGCATCTTCAGACATTTTTGGGTCTGTCGGAAATTTGTTCAGCGTTTTGAAGCCCGATAAATCTTTTATTGCCATAATGATAGGCATTCAATCTTGGTGAGGGCATAATAATTTTAAAGCTTTTATCAATGCCGATTGTTTTATAAACTATTCCACCCCAACCGGCATCATAAGCCCTTGCACACATTTCAGCATTATTCCCGACAGGCGAAGAAGAAAGGAAAAACGGGTTTTCACATTTTACCCCGCAGAAGTTTACGCTTAAATTTGGTTTTTTTATCATAGCTTTTAATATTTTATAGTTCCTAATTTTAGATTAGTTATGCTAAGAAATTAACAATAGCTTCTGCAGCTTTTTTCCCTTGTCCCACTGCTTTTGCGATTGTTGCTCCGCCACTCACAATATCTCCTCCTGCAAAAACTCCTGGTATATTCGTTGAAAAATCATCATTAGCTACAATTATACCTTTTCCAACAGTTTTAATGCCGAAAGCCAATAATGAAATTTCGTTTCCTGGTTTTGAGCCAATTGCCTGTATTACAAAATCAATGTTCAGGCAGAATTCCGTACCTTGAATTTGTCTTGCATTTTCAGGAATGAATTTGCCAGGCACTTTCCATTCTATCTCTTTTCCTTTTAAGCCGGTAATTTTTTTATCTTTTGCAAGTACCTTTGTGACTTGTGAGCCTGCCCTGAATTCAATAAACATTTTGCGTGCTAATTTTATTTCTTCTTTATCTGCAGGTAATTCTTCCAAATGCTCCAAACAGATAATATAAACCTTATTAGCGCCTAAAGCAGCAGATGTGCAAGCGGCATCCATAGCTACACTTCCTCCACCGATAACAGCTACATTTTTATTTTTCAGATTGTATTTATTTTTATCTTCTTTTACTGTTCGCAAAAATTCTATTGAGCTTGTAACATTGGAATATCCGTATAACATTGGTAATTCAAGTGCCTCTGTAAGTCCTGTACTAATGAAAACCGCTTTGTATCCATGTGCAAGCATTTTTAATACTTCATTTTTCGATGCTATTTTCGAGTTATATTTAATTTTAACTCCAAGCCGGAGCAGATTTTTCGAATCATAATCAATTGCTATATCGGGTAATCTGAAATGAGGTATATTCCATCTTGCAATTCCACCGCTATTTTTATCTTTTTCAAAAATCGTAACATCATAACCCTTAATTGCAAGCCCGGCAGCACAGCTCATGCCTGCAGGACCTGCTCCGATAACAGCTATTTTACCTTTGTTTTTTGTTCCCATTTCTAAAGGTTCAAGACCGGTATTCCTGCCATATTCAGCAGCGAATCTCTGAAGACCTGCAATATTTATCGGGCTTTCCAGTGCAACAATACTGCATTTTTCTTCACATAATTTATCAACCGGGCAAACAAAAGCACAGACTGAGCCAAGAATGTTGTTCTTTCTGATTGTTCTTGCCGCTCCTTTATAGTTGATAAATTTGATCTGTCTTATGAATTTAGCAGGGTCTGTTCCTGCGGGGCATGCTTGGCTGCATGGCGCATCCTTACAAAGCAGGCATCGGTTTGCTTCTTTTATTGCATCCTGCAAGCTTAAAGGTTCCCGCATCAGATTAAATTGCACGATATTGCTTGGTTCTGCTTTTTTTTTCATGATAATTATAATTCTAAAGTTTAGTAATTTCTGTTTCGGATATATTCTGATAACAATTCAATACTTTCTGTCTGATTATTAAAAAATTTGTTACTGTTCGGGTTCAAAGATATAATTTTTATTCCGAACAAAGAATAAAACTGATAGACATTTTCAGTTTAACCGGCTAATTAAAAAAACAGACGCAATGTGTTTTATAGAAGAATACTTTTTCGGGGAAAATATTTTTTGTCAAATACTTTCATTTCAATGCAACTAAACAGAGAATATTATAGTCTTGAATAAAAGACTGAATAAAAACATTTTTTTTTTTTTTTTTACTATTTCAGTAAGTTTTATTCTGCGATTTACAATAATAGCTTAGAATAATCAGAAATAGTGACCTGTTTTGTTTTACAGATTAAAGTATAGTAATATGAAAAAGTTATTGTTGATTTTTATTATTTGGTTTGTCGTCGGGACACTCATAGCCCAGGACAAAAAGGACTATGATATGAATCTTATGGATAAAAGTACGGACGATAAGATTACTATGTCAAACAATGTATTTGAAATGACTCTAATCCGTGGTGGTTTTTTTACAATTGGCACAACCCAGGGTATGTCTGCCCTGATAGGAGATGATTACAATCAAATTACATTTGGACATCCTTTTGCCCTTACTTCTTTTCCAATGATTTTCGCTGATAATGCATGGCTAAGTCTTTCGACGCTTATTAATAATTATACCCAGGTTCTTGCAAAAACACAGGACACATTATCCATTTATTTTTCGGATAGTTCTCGCTTCGAGGGCAGTTTTATGATGATTCAGCAAAATTTGGGAAATGCAATGAAATTTATTTTTCGATTAAAGAATATTGACGATGTCAGTCACAGTCTTGGACTTGGTTTTACTTTTGATCCATCCCTTGGGAATTATGGCGATGGCTATGTGAAGTTACCTTCCGTTTATTTACAGAAGGATTCAATCCTGGATTCAGGCATTCCATCCAGTTTCGAACTGTGGGAGCGTGATACTTTTCCCAGAGGCATTGGTATGGAATTATTTTTTTCTTCAGGCACACCCGATACGCTCATCTTCGCAAACTGGAACGATTTGCAGGATGGTTCGCTTACCCTGCAAGAGAATTTAAGGTGGCTATATGATTTGTGTTTGCAGGCAAGATGGAATATACAATCTTTAATAAACGGGCAGGAAATTGAGTACACAATCAGCATAAATTTTTTGCAACCGGAGTTTTCGACTACACCTTTTTTACGTTGGGATTTCCCTACAGCATTAGCCATCGAAGACAGCATGCAGTTTCCACTTGATGCGAAGACCTATGCGGATGTTATTAATTCGTCTGTTTCTACAGCCACGGGGCTTACCTTAAGTCTTATTGACAGCGGACTTGTCCAAAACTGGACCAGTCCTGCAGAATTTTCCGTTGAAGGAGCGCAAATTAATACTGTGGAGGTACCAGCGATGATTTACGAGTTTTACAACGATACAATACTGGAAGTGTTCCTGAGATTAGACCAATTTGGTACAGAAAAGGATTTGCTAAAGAGAAGGGTTTATATTCCTGCTTCTCCTTTTTCATACCAAGGGCTGATGGTTGAAATTGACTCATTAAGTACTGCAGATTACCCGGAAATTAAAGTTTTTTTTGAGGCACGTAATACCTACAATTGGCAAATTATAAATAATTTAAGAAAAAACAATGTGTTCCCTGCTGAGGACAATACGGATATATCGAATTTTACACTTGAAAAAGATACTGCCGGGGGGGTGAATCAGGCAGATATTGTAATTATTCTTGATGTCACCGGGAGTATGTCGGAAGAAATCGCTGATGTAAGGGACAATATTATAGAATTTGCTGACAATCTGATTCAGAACGGGATCGATGTACAGTTGGGTATGATTACTTTTTTAGACATTATTGAAGGGGTATATCCATTAACAAGTGATATTATCGGTTTTCAACAAAATGTAGCCCTGCAATATGCTCATGGCGGTGATGATGAACCGGAAAATTCCCTTGAAGCCCTTCACTCAGGATGCCAGATGAACTTCAGAGCACAGTCTCATCGGATTTTTATATGGATTACCGATGCAACATATCACATCAACAACGGCAACACACCACTGACAGTTAATGATGTTATTTCCGAACTACTTTACAACGAGGTTAAGGTTTATGCTATTGCACCTGCTAATTTACAGACCCAATGGTTTGATCAGATTGTTTTGAACACAGGGGGGGAATTTTATGATATTAATGGTAATTTCCAGGATGTTTTGCTTGAGATTTCTTACCAGACATTTATGGGCGTGAGGTTAAACATTATTCCCTTGGAAATGCACCTTTAGTGAATTGTGATTGGATTGTGAATGATACAGAAGGAATGGGAATCAAACCTGGGGTTTATCTGGTATATGTTACTCTTACTGATGATAACAATACTATTGAAACAGAGACGATACGTGTAATTATATCCAATTAATTTTAGGAGGACAACTTCATGAAAAAAATGATTGCTTTATTAATCGTCATACTTGGAAATACATGGGTTTATGCTGATGGCATTATGTTACCCGTAGATACATGTTACCCACGGCCATTTCTTAAAAATTTGCTCACTGAAGTGACCGTTAATATTCATGGCCCAATGGTTGAGACCGTGGTCTATCAGGAATTCTATAATGAGTGGTATAATAGTGTTGATGCTGTATGGAATTTCCCTATGCCAGCAAATGCACGTTCAACTAATTTGAAATATTGGTATAATGATACGGTTTACGAAGCAGAACTTAGGGTGGCACAACAGGTTGTCAATCCTGGTACAGGGGAAGGCGGCATAGCAGCCCTTGTTAATGATTATATTGGAAAAACCGGAATAAAACTTGAGTTACATCAAATTCCAGCACATTCTATCCAGCGTATCGAATTTCACTATTTTTCGCTTCTCGATTATGGACATGGCGAATACATTTATAAATATCCTTTGAATACTTCCGATTTTATCCAGTACTATCTCAGCTATCTTAAAGTAAATATCAACATTAACAGCAAATCTGTAATCACTGGCTGGAATTTTCCGGGATATAATGATTGCACACAGGTTTTATCATCCGATAGTTACCACCTCAGCCTTAAAATGATAAAAAACAAAGCCTATCTCGCTTCCGATTTTTTATTCAAATACAATATCAGCCAGGATAGTTTGGATGTTGATTTGTACTCAAATTATTGTGATACAATGAATAGCCATTTCGGCTTATTCATTAAACCACCACTTTATGAGATCCCTTCCAAAATCCTCGCAAAACGGATCGTTTTTTTGATTGAAAATTCTTCTTCCATGAATGGTTATAAACTGCAGCAAAGCATCAGTGCAGTATATGATGCTTTGGATAGCTTAATTAATGAGGATGTTTTTAATATTGCAGTTTATAATACAACGTTTTCGCTTTGTAATCCAACTTTCATGAATGCTAATGCTATCAACATTCAGACTGCAAAAGCGTATCTCCAGACGATTTCTGCACAGGGCGGTAGTGACCTGAATTCGGGACTTACTTCGGCCCTTACATTATTTGCCGACTCCAGCTACCAGAATTGTATATTAGGTTTTTCTGATGGTCACTCCGTCATCGATCCTGTTTTATTATCCAATCAGAATTATTATAAAACAGCGATTTGTTTCGTCGGGATAGGAGATAATATTGACAGGGAAAGACTGGAAATGACCTCCGCATTGAATTATGGTTTTGTAGTCTATGCAGATGAAAGCGATAATTTAAAGGACAAAGTATTAAAAGCATTTTATAGAATTAATCAGCCACTGATTAAAAATATCAATCTGATTTTCAATAAGCCCGATATATCTTCTGTTGTATCACAGCCCTATCCTTCTGTTTATGTTGGCTCATGGTTTTATGTGGCAGGCAGATATGTTACTTCATCACAAAATTTGTTCAAAATATGGGGGAAAGGAATCTTAGGCTATACCGGATATTATTACACTCTAACATATAGTGGTGACACAATGAATGATTTTTATGTCCGGTATTTATGGACAAAAACCGTGATGGACGAATTGGAACGGCAACTTCTTATCTATGGAGAATCACAGGCATTAAAAGATAGTTTGATTAGTCTTAGCCTTGGTTATAAAATGAAATGCAGATACACTGCCTATTTCCAGTTATAAGAACAAATTGGTGGAGATCCTCCACTCGGCATAAATTCTCCTTCACAAGTTTCAGGCAATACTGAAAATGTATTACAATTATTGCCAAACCCTTTTACTGATGTTTTAAGAGTCGTGATTAATGTACTTTCCTCCGGCAATGCATGTAAAACAAGATTGATTAAAATCTTTTCTTCATCTGGTACATTGGTGAAGGTGATTGATGTTTCTGATTATCCCTGCGGAAAAAATATCTTTGAAATTGATTTTTCAGGAATGCCAAAAGGGATGTACTATATATTATATCAGGAAGGAAATAATCTGGTAAAATCTGTTAAAGGAATACACCTCTAATTGCTTTCAGCCAGCATAGTAGCGCTGATTTCGCTGATAACCGCAATAAACAACCGGATTTTATTTTAATAGTAAAATACTAATCAATAACGGAAAACAATTACTTTTGAAACCACATTTTTTTTCACTGTATTTAATCTGACAATGTAAATTCCTGATGACAAATTGCCTATATCAAATTCAATTTTTCCTGAACTAGTATCACAATCTCTTTCAATAAATATTTTTCCAAGCATATCAGTTAATAATAAAGGTATTTATTTGTCTTTAAGACATCGTTGTTTGTTAAAAAGTTGCATAGATATTTCAGGGTTGTTCAATTTTAGTTAATTAGTGTTTGTCAATAAAGTCAATAAAATGCCACGAATTGCACGAATTAAAATTTATATTTTAATTTTTAATTCAATTATTATTATTTTTGCAATAAAATGAACAAATTACAAAACATATTGAAATGAAATACGAAGATGTTAAAAATTATATTGGAGGCAAATTTGTTCTATGTTCTTCCAATAAAACATTAGATGTCATATCACCAATTGATGGAATAAAAATATCAACAGTTCCTTTATCTTCAGCAGAAGACCTGAATAATGCGGTGATTGCGGCAAAAAAAGTTTATGAACTATGGTCTCATATTCCTATAAAAGAACGGGTACAGGTATTTTTCCGTTATAAAACATTGCTTGAAAAGCATAAAACCGAGTTGTCGCAGTTGGTTCAGGAAGAAAACGGCAAAACAATGGATGAAGCCATAGCAGAAATTGAGAAAAGTATCGAGCTTACGGAATTTGCTTGTTCGCTTCCGCAATTAATCGGCGGAGAAGTGCTTGAAGTAAGCAAAGGAGTTGAATGCCGCACAGATTATTATCCGGTAGGCATTGTAGCTTCGATTGTTCCGTTCAATTTTCCAAACATGGTTCCAAACTGGACAATTCCCAATGCTATCGCTTTAGGAAACTGTATGATATTAAAACCATCGGAATTTGTGCCCTTAAGTTCGCTTAGAATTGCTGAATTATTGAAAGAAGCGGGTTTACCCGATGGTGTGTTCAACATTGTCAACGGCAGCCGTGAAATTGTGGAAGCTATATGCGACCATCCCGATATTCAGGCAGTATCTTTTGTCGGTTCCACAAAGGTTGCAAAGCTCGTTTATGTAAGAGCTTCTTCAAATTTTAAGAAGGTTTTAGCTCTTGGCGGTGCCAAGAATCATTTATTCGTATTACCTGATGCACATCCCGGGATGACTGCTTCCAATTTAGCCGCCTCTATGTCGGGCTGTGCCGGACAACGTTGTATGGCAGCCGCTACAATGATTGCGGTAGGTTCAGTTGACCATATTATCGAGCAATTATGCACAGAAAGCCGGAAGATAATTCCAGGGCAGAATCTAGGAGCAATCATTTCAAAAGAAGCCAAGGCACGAATCGAAAATTATATTACCCAAGCTGAAAAGGATGGTGCAAAAATTCTTGTAGATGGCCGAAATGCAGTTGTAAAAGGAAAAGAGAATGGTTTTTATGTGGGACCTACGGTAATAGATTATGTCAAACCGGAAATGAGCGTTGCTCAGGAAGAAATATTCGGGCCGGTGTTTTGTATAATAAGGGTAAAAGATATTGATGAAGGTATAGCGATAGAAAATGCCAATCAATATGGAAATGCCGCAGGTGTGTTTACACAAAGCGGTGGCTTATCACGATATATTATTGAGAGAGTCAGTGCAGGCATGGTAGGCGTTAATGTCGGAGTCCCTGTTCCCCGCGAACCTTTCTCGTTTGGAGGCTGGAATAATTCAAAATTTGGCGTTGGCGATCTGACAGGGAAAAGCTCAATCGCATTTTGGACAAAACTCAAGAAAACTACTACTAAATGGAATCCGGAAGCAAGAGTTAACTGGATGAGTTGATGGTTGTCAATGCAGGAACAAAAAGAGATCCTTAATATTCTGAAATTATTTTCGTAATTTTGTAATAAATATTGAATTATGACAAAAGATAAAAGATATTTCAACACATCCGGTCCAAATATTCCTGAAGAACATTATACCCTTATGCGAGAAAACTTAATTGCAAAGGGAATTGACTTAGTTGACCGTAAAAGATATTTTACTATATGGGCGCCCCGGCAAACAGGAAAAAGTACATTCTTTAGATTACTGGCGGATGAGCTTACCAGGAATAACTACCACGTAGCGCATATTAATGTTGAAAATTTTCAGAGTGCAACTGAGTCCGGCTTAATTGAGCACATAACCAGAGAAATAAAGGAACAGACAAGGCTCGGGATAAAAGCTACTGACTTTTTAAGTTTTTTTGACAAATTAAAAGTAATAAATAACCTTAAATTCGTTTTTATTATTGATGAAATTGAAGGTATAAATCCT
>JACQWN010000166.1 GCA_016209245.1 Bacteroidia bacterium | reverse complement strand
CGGTAATGGAATATATACCGGCGGGTAGAGACGCAATGCCTTGCGTCTGTACTCCGGTATTCCATAAATAATCATAAGGCGATGTACCGCCGTTTATAATTGCCTGAGCCATTCCCGTGCTGTCGTTTTTGCATAATACATCTGTTTTGTTCAACAGAACATTCAGCGCAGTGTCAGGTTCGCTGATTTCAATATTTGAAACGGTTGTGCAATTATTCGCATCGGTTACAGTAATGGAATATATACCGGCGGGTAGAGACGCAATGCCTTGCGTCTGTACTCCGGTATTCCATAAATAATCATAAGGCGATGTACCGCCGTTTATAATCGCCTGAGCCATTCCTGTACTGTCATTTTTGCATAATACATCAATTCTGTTTAATAATATAGACAAACTGCTGTCAGGTTCAGTAATTCCGGCAGATGAAATATCTGTGCATCCTCCTGCATCGGTCACAGTTACTGTATAATTTCCTGCAGGAAGTCCTGTAAACAAACTATCGTTTTGCGGTGACATTCCATTTATACTGAAATATTGAGCATTTTCCGCATAAACGATTATCTGCCCCGTAGAATCGCCATAACATAAAATATCAGTCGTTTTAATACTGTCAATGACGATACCGGCAACAGAACCGATATTTACGGTGTTATTTACCTGGCATCCCTGATTATCAATTACAGCGATTGTATGAATACCTTGTGTCAAACCTGTAAATATGCTATCATTAGTGAAAGCCCCTCCATCACAGGAATATTGATAGGGTTCAGTTCCACTGCTGACATTAGCTATAATAGTTCCGTCCCATGGCGGTATACAAACAGTTATTTCAGAAACGATAATTGTATCAATAACAGGAAGAGGGTTTATAATTATTGTTGCTGTAACAGGTATGCCACTGCATAATGTCGGAGCAGGACCCTCGCTATATATAGTATATTCAACTGTTTGAGTAGTGCCGGAATTATTGAAAAATACGGTTCCTGAAATTTCATCGCCGTTTGAAAGTCCGCTGCCTGAAAGAGGCTGGGTAGTAATAATACCCGATGGATTTGTTCTTATCCAGTTATACAAAGTTCCGGGCAGGCTGCCTGTAATCATAATTCCTGCGGTAGTTTCACCGGAGCATATAGTTTGTAAAGCATTTGTCAACGTTGTTACAGGCATGTTATTAACTGTCATGATTATTGCAGTACTGGAACCTGTGCAACCGCTTTCAACACCCTGTACATATATATTTTGTCCGTTTGTGAGCTGGGTTGAACTGAAAATACTATCAGATGATGGACCCTGAGCAGAATCTCCATCAACAAAAAACACATAATATCCGGTCGAAATACCGCTTGCTGTGAATATTACAGAATCATTTGAACAAACTATAGAATCATTTGCAGAAATAGTTACAACCGGAGAGCCTGGGTCAGTAAGCGATTGATTTAATGTAGCATCGCATCCGCCTAAGCTGACGGTAACAGTATAATTTCCTGCAGTTAATCCGGTAGCAGATGAAATCGTCTGTACAGGTACAGTATTCCATTGATATATATATGACGGAGAATTTGTAACTGAAATACTTCCTTCATTTCCTCCGCAACTGGTGGGCTCAGTATATCCGGTTACAGCAGCATTAGGTATTGGATTCACAGTAATTGTTGTGGTATTAGAACTCCCCTCGCAAGATTCGGAGGAAACAGGAGTAATCGAAATCACTATATCAACGGAAGCGGTACCTGTGTTTTGAAAATTATAAGTAGGAATAATTCCGCCGGAAGGAATGTTTGTTCCCGATACCGGCATTCCTGTAATAATTTCAGGAGGTTCGGTTCTTGACCAGTTGAAATTTGTTCCTGCCAGACCACTGTTTAATTGAATATTCAAGGATGCCTCGCCGGAGCATAATGTCTGTGAAGAAGGAGCAATAATTACATCAGGTAATGGATTAATATTAATTGTAGAAAAAACGGCGACCATATCGGGACATTCAGGGTTGCCTCCTGAAATTGTTACCCAGTAGGTAGTGCTTGAGTCGGGGTTTACAGTGAGCGAACTGTTTGTATCGGCAGGAGAAGTTGACCATATAAAATTTGTACCGCCTGTAGCGGTGATTGTAATAGAAGTACCATAACATATCGTTGTATCTGAAATATCAACACCTGCCAGTTCAACACCCGAAGTTGCCGCTATGGAATAGTCGCATACATCGCCCGATTGGCCGTCAATCATAATGTAATACATATTTCCGGGTATAAGAGCGGGGGAGCAGTCAAAAGGAACCGTTACAATATGTGTTGCATTATTATACAAAGCCGTTGAGTCGCCAACAGTTCCTGAAGTAAGCTGTGGGTCTGAAAGAAGTGCAAAATTATCACAATCGGTACCTGAATATACCCCCAGTTGAATGCCCTCGTTAAGTGTGCAGTTTGAAACAGTAACTTCAAATGTGGCCGATGTGTCTGAAGCTATGAAAGATATCCATGAATTATTATGTATATTCCCGAGAAACAGTGAACACGGTGAAGGTCCTTCATCAATATCGCACATATTACCAGGGAAATCCTTGTTATAAAACGAAGATGTTTTACCGGTATAGCCGTTCAGATTGCAGATATGGGCAGCGCCGACACAATAATCCCTTGCAATTGTATTTGGTTCTGGTGTGCAGGTTATAGTTGCATTCCAGCCGGAATAGGTTGTTGAACCATCGGAATCAAACCAGAAAGTTATACAACTATCAGAAGAAATAATATCTGGTGGCACATCACTGCCGACAGCTTGTCCGCTCAGTCGAAAAATCAATGGAGATAATGTGTCAGGTCCATCATACACATAAAACCTGTCGTAACTTTCCGTATAAAATGTATTAAAAACAAATTTTATATATTCATTTTCATTCTCTGTACAGAATGTCATTATATAGTCTTCATCATCGTTATAATTTGCCGAAGGTCCACCGCTGTCATAAAAATTGCCTGAACATGTTGTAATAGTAACGTTGGACATAGTATAACATTCTGCAACGGTTTTTACGGGGACGGAAGTATCTGACAAACCGCTGTTTGTGCATGTTGAATTTCTTCTGTACCAGGTTGTTCCTGTTACTGAAGCTATATATGAAGGAGTGGTTGCACCGGGAATATCCGTCCAAACAATGCTATCGGACGACATTTGCCATTGGTAAATTATATCTGCATCGGTTGACGCGCCTAACACGGATAAGGTCGTTGTATAAACTGCACAGCCGGATGTAACGGTTGCCTGTGCTGTTCCTGCTGCCGGTATTCCGCTGCACGGGGTTGTGCTGAGGAAAATCAGCTTAAGACTTGCAAGCTCCGCTTGTCTTGATCCAAAAGAACTAATACTGCCATAGTCGCCAACGTCGGAACTTGCATGGTCTCTGAGCATTGTGTAAACAGCCGTTGTGGTATAATAATGCTCATAGTCAGATGTGCCGCAATAAATACCATCATCGTTATCTATGGCTATTATAAGGTTATATGTGTTATCATAGACAAAATCTGTAATATCAATATTATACCAGCCGTTGGCAGGAGTTACGGAACCTGTATATACAAGCGTCAGTCCGCTGTTGATCCAGTCGGTGCCCCCTGTAAATGATGTCTTGGTTGAGTTGCCTAGATAAATCCTTATGCTGTTGGTCGTGCAGATAAAATTGGTATGTTCGAATTTCAGATCGGTAATTGTGCCTGACTGGCTTATTAAGGCTTTATCATAAATATACTGCACGTGGCTGTAATTGTAGTATTCGTCGAAGACATGGTCGTAATCGCTAAGTGCGCCATCCACTATAGTTACTTCTGTTTGCCCATTGACTTGATTTATATAAAACAGGCAGAATAGCAGGGCAATCCAATGTAATTTTTTAAAAATCATATTATTGGGTTAAAATGCTATTAGTTGTCTTTGACTTCATACTCACTTCTTTCCCTGTAAATACCATTGCCATTTCTATTCTTTTGTTTATTCCGGCATGGATTAGCTCTTTGTAGTATTTATTCTTGGCTATTTGTTGTAATGCTGATTGAAGTTCTGTTTGTATTTGTTTTTCAGTAGCGTCTTTTTTTAGTGTTTTTATTTCAATTAAAATACCATAAGCAGTTTTATTGTGAGGTAATAACAGAATATCGTATCTGCCCAATCCGGCCTCTCTGTCGGATTTGATAATATAATCATCTCCCAATATTGCAAGAAGCCCAAGAATGTATGACTGAAAAACCCGCTCCGGCTCTTTTGCTATGTTAAAATAGCTTAGTGTATCGCCCATTATTGTTTTAAAATCTTTTTCAAATTCTTCTATTTTATTGCTTGTTAAATTATAACAGGCATTCATTACTAAGCTTGAACCTGTTTGTAAATTTATATTTAGCCATTCTATAATTATGTCTTGAAAAAGTGTCTTTATTTCATAATTCGGGATACATAATTCATATATTTTCCCTTTAATGTTTTTAACCGGGTTTAAATAACCGCTAAAAGTTAAAAGCGACCATAACAATTCTTTATTTGTATCTAAATCTTTAAAAACAATATTTTCATTAATCTCTTTTTTAATAGTTTTATTTTCCACAAGAGTTTGTATATTTTCTTTAATATAATCTATACTTCTTTCGTTAATTCGTTTTTTAATTAATTCATCAGAACTTGTATTTACCCAATGAGGATTAAAGCCTTCTTTGTATTTTGCAATATAACTTGTTATTGACCAAGGGTTATAAATATTTTTTATATTCCCCCATATATATCCATCATACCATTGTTTTACCTGTGTATATTTATTTTCCAGATTAAAACGTTTCAATATCTCTTTTGTTTCGTCTTCCGTAAAACCGAATTTATCGGAAAAATCGTAGTTTAGTAAGGTATATATACCAAGATTATTTAAGCCTGAAAAAATACTTTCTTTTGAGACACGTAGTATTCCTGTTATTACTCCTTTATACAGATAGTCATTATCTTTAAATGCTCCACTGAGGAAGTTTCGCATGAAAGATATTACTTTTTCGTAATACTTATTTTGGTATCCTGCATGAATAGGCGTATCATATTCGTCTATTAGAATCACTACATTTTGTTTATGATACTTCGATAAATATTTACATAAATTTTTAAGGCTTTTTTCATACGAGGATTGACTTGCTTTCCCGTTAATAATATCATTACATGCCTGTTTTTCACTTTCCGATAATAAATCCGAATCTAATAGGTATCTGTTATCTGTAAATAATTCAGATATATCAATTTCAAAATGTTCCAGACAAGCCTGCCAGTTATCCGTTATTACATCTTTAAATGTAAGATAGATAACAGGATATTTTCCTTGTTTTTGAATATAATATTCACCTGCTTTCCAAATTTTATAATCTTTAAAAAGCTTTTCCGTATCCTTTTCATTAGTATCGAAAAAATATCGCAGCATTGATAAGTTCAGAGTTTTACCGAACCTGCGCGGGCGTGGAATCAATAATACCTGCCAGCTACTATCAATAATTTCTTTGATTAATAGTGTTTTATCAACAAAATATCCGTTATTTTCTATAAAGCCTTTATAATTGGAATTTCCCGTTATTAATCTTTTTTTGTTATTCATTTTATAAATTTATTAATTAACTCTCATTCTTCCTCTTCATCCTTTTAGAACATGAATAATGAAACTGCCCTTCTTCAATAGCAATATCCAGCCATTCCACTTCTTTTGCTCTGTCGGATTTTTGAAAATACTTCAATAAATCCTGTGCTTTTTTTGTCGGCAGATGAGCCAGAAGCATACAGACTTTTTCTAATTCATTTACTGTAGATGATGGCGAAAAAAGTATATCATGAAATTTCTGATAATCTTTATCGCTGAAACCCTTGGGATCCTGAATGTCAACGTGTTCTGTCATAATCAATTAAAAAGTAAAAAGTAAAAAGTAAAAATTATCCTGAATAATTCAAAGTTCATAATATTTGATTTTTTTGCTAAAAATAGCAATTTATCCAAATATTTTAAAATAGTTAAATGGTTAATATGGTTAAATGGTTAAATGGTTAAATGGTTAAATGGTTAAATGGCAATTCAGCAATTCGACAATCTAACAATTTAGCAATCTAGTGTCTTGACAATTTAAAAATGAAACATTGAAAACAATTTTTTAATCCAGACCTCACAGGTTTCTAAAACCTGTGAGGTCTTAAAATTAAATTGTCGCAACACTAGCAATTTAGCAATCTAACAATTTAGCAATCTAACAATTCAGCAATCTAACAATTTAGCAATTCAACAATCTTCGTCTGCCGAAGTTGACTACGTCTGTCCAAGACAGATTTTCACTAAATTTATCAGGTTAAAAATACAAATATTTTGAAAGAACACAACGATATAATAATGAAAAATTAAAATTGATTTATAATATGCTTAAAATAAGCCAATTGAATAAGTACGAATTTATAAAGCAGAACATAGTTATTTAGGATTTAGGATTTAGGATTTAGGATTTCAGACCACCTCAATCTTCTTTCCTTTGGTTTCAGGAAATGTCCATATCCATATTCCTGTTAATAATGCGAATAATGCGGCAAGGGAAATGCCTCCACCAAGACCATATTGCAATGCAATAACAGAGATGATCACAGGGGTAAAAAATTGAATCCCTCTTGCAAGGTTGAAAGCCGTGCCCATCGCTGTATTTCTT